>JBGVBB010000034.1:0-5713 GCA_045225155.1 Elusimicrobiaceae bacterium | reverse complement strand
CGGCGCAGGTAAATAAAATGCCTTTTCCACTTCAATTTTAAGGTCCACGCAAGCGGAAACCAAACGCTCAAGTTCCGCCTTAATATTTGGATATTTATTTTGTAAGGCCTTCATTTTTTTTACTTCATATTCCGTCCAATGATACAGAGCAGTATCAGGTCCGCAAGAGGTAAGATAATCGGCAAATTGTTTAAAAATTTTTTCTTCTTCCTTTTCTTCTTTCGCAACAAACGGGACAAATTTATCTTCCTCTTTATCCCAAACACCGATTAAGTAAATAAAAGATACATTATTTTCCTGAAATGTTTCAGTAGCCTCAAAATCAAAATACAAATTGCGTTTTTTAGTCGGTGGCGGGAATTTACCTTTTGCCCTCAAAACAGGTTTGTTTTTAACATAAGCCAAAGCATGCGCGTATGTTAAAACAGGGGTATTTTCCGGGTAAGTAGGATCGGAAAGTAACTCTTTTATTTTTTCAAAACCGACAGCGACAATATCATCATAAGTATTGATATTACTAGCGCGCAAAATCGCACGCATTGTATTATTTAAATGCGGAATTAAAACCAAATCATGTTTTTCAAAAACATATTTGTTTGCATAAACACGCCAAGGTGAAAGAGCACCCTTTGGTGGTTTTTTTGCTTCGGGGACTGTTTCCCCCCTTCTTATTGAGTGATAAAGTGCTGCCGCATTTTTTGAGCGTTCCATAACGCGTGCGCAAGTTAAAATTTGTTCTTTTGCTTTAAAAATAAACAAGGCCTCACCGGCATCATAACCTTGAATTTCAGTAAGTATTTTATTTAAAAGTGCAGTTTGCAAAGCATAATGTTCCTTCATTTCCCCGGCACGTTTCAGTTGCACAATTTTATAGTGATATGCCCCAAAAACACTTTGCCCTTGCGGAACTTTTAACAGAAAATTTACACCGCCGTAAAGGCCGTCTTCTTGGCGTAAATCCCATAAAGTTCCGCCGATAATACCGTCCGCACCGTTTTGCATGGCCTCTAAAGTTTTAAGGAATTTTTCATTATCCGCCCCGGTAATTATAACAGGGTTTTTGCAGTGGTCATAAATCCAATGTTCACGTATTAATCTATCGGTTTTACCGCGTAAATTTTCGTATAAATTAGGTTCTTCAACGGCCTCGTTTTTAGGTGCGTGGAAATGGCACCAAAGCCCAAAAGGATCTTCCAAAATCTGATACATTTTCCCGGCGGGTAGATCTTGACTGCTCGGTGTTCTGCCTGCGCTGAAAGTATTAAAAAGTTGCTGAAACAAAGAAGTATTTTCCATAAATTAAATTCCCGCTTGTGCAAGTTGCTCCAAATAAGATTTAATTTCAGCGATTTGTTTTTCTATTCTCTCTCTTTCGGCTGCATCCTCTATTTCACCGAGTTGCTGATTATAACCTTGTAAGGCATTTTGCAAATCGTTTTTGGCTTTTGCATAGTCGCCGTTATGACTGTCAATTTGTGCAGCCAATGCCCAAGTATCGGGGTTACCGTCATCTATATTTTGGGCCTTTTCCAAATACTGTTGTGCCATATCAAAATTACCTAGTTGTATCGCAGATTGTGCCACTAACATTTGGGCCTTTAAATCTTGCGGTTTTTGTTCAGCGGCGAGTGCAAACATTTGGTTTGCCTCTTTTGTTTTGCCTTGGCCCTGGTAAGCCAAACCTAAATTGAAGGCATTATCCGCACTGGGATTTTCTTCATAAATTTGGCTAAATAAACTTGTGGCCCTATCATAATCACCTTTATAATAAGCATTTGCGGCATCCGCCAAACGTTGATTTGTTCTGGCGGTAATTTCTTTTCCTTCAAGTAACTGATATCTGGCTTTTGCATCTTCCGCTGCTTTTGTATTACCTGCCTGCTGGGCAAGCTTCGCCGCATCGAGATATGCTTTTTTGGCTTGTTCGCTTTGCCCTAAACTATTATATAAATCCCCTTTGCTTATAGCGGCCTGATAGTTTTTTGGGTTTAATTCAAGTGCTTTATTTAAGTCGGCAAAAGCGGCTTTATAATCACCGTTTTGATAATTGGCCATAGCACGATTATAATACAAGTTATCATTATCCGGGAATTTATTTATTGCTGAATCTAAAACACTTTTTGCACCGGCAAAATCTTTATTTGCAAGCATTTTTCTTGCTTTTGCTATGCTTTCCAAAGGTGTGTCTTTAATTATATCCTTTTTATTTATTTTCGGTGCTTGAATATTTTGTTGTTTAATTGTATCTTCAAATGAAGGTACGGCATCTTCTTTGGCAACTACCGGGGCTTCTGTTTTCGGCATTTGTGTAGGCAACCCGGAGAAAGATGACATAATGTCCTCTTTTTTAGGCATATAATCTTTAAAGTCTTTTAAAGTTTCACTTTCGGAAATATGTTTTAAAGAATTTGAAATTTGATCTAATACTTTTTTGTTCATAGCAGGATTGCTAGGTGTTTTAACAGTAGGTTTAGCGGTTGTTGTACCGTTTGTTTTACCTTGTATCGGTTGTTTAGGCATGTTCTTTGCAAGAATTTGAGAAATATTACCGGCTTGTTTTGAAGCAGCGGCATTGCCTTCTTTTTTATAAAGGTCTTGTGCCTTTTTAAAATCTCTGTTTGCTGCTTGGTAATTGCCTAAATTTAAATTTGCTATTGCACGGTTGTAATAATTATCTGCCTTGCCGGAAAGTTGGCCGGCAATAGTAAAGTCTTTTTCTGCATTATTATAATCACCGGCATTAAACTCTATTTCCGCACGCATTTGATAATAATTCGGGTTTTTAGGATCTATCGCAATTGCTTTATTGATTGCTTCCAAGGCGGCAGGCAAATTGCCCTGTTTTTGTAAAATTTGTGCTTTTAAGGCGTAAACATTTGCATCGTTGGGGCGATATTTTAAAATTTCATCCAGTGATTTTAAAATATCGTTCGGCTCTTTAGCATTAAATAAATTTGAAACGGCTTTTTGTAATTTTTCTTGTACATCATCTTGATAATTTTTCTGTTGTCTGATTTTGTTTAGTGCCAAATTAGTGTTTCGGGCAGGCGGGACATCACTCTTTTCTTCCCTTAAAAACAATAACGCTCCGAGTGCAATTATTATGCCTATTAAAATACCTAAAATAAATTTTTTCATAATACCACCTTTTAATTAATCCGATTTAATACATGTTTCCCGATGAACGGAATGTTGGCAACGCATACGCATTAAACATTGGGCACAAGATTCTGTGCAAGGAGGAAAATCCGCACCCTCAAGTTTTTCACCGATTTCTATATATTTTTCCAAAATTTCTTCTTCGTTTACTTCTTCAAAAGGAATTGAAAATATTTTATTTAAAGCTACAAAATAAATGCTTGCTTTACCTTGGGTTTTACCCCATGCTCGTTTTGCGCCTATCGTATAAAGTGCAAGTTGAAGTGATTTTTTTACATCAAAATTTTCATTTATTTTTGCATCGGTTTTATAATCAATTACATGATAAGACCCATCAGGTAATTTTTCAAAACGGTCGATTTTACCTCTGAAAGTCCACCCCTGATGTTCAAAAATAAATTCCTTTTCGCAGGCTAATATTTCACTTTTTCTGTTAAGCTCTTGTTTTGCATAATCTTCAAGTATTCTTTTGCCCTTTAAATAATATTCCATTTGCTCCGCGGCACTTGAGTAACCGGCACCTAAAAAACAACGGTTATAATAAACCAGCAAACTTTCCAGATCATTAGAATAAGTGTGATATTGTTCCAATGTCCTGTGAATTGACACCCCAAGCGACGTTACCGGCACAAGGCCTTCACGTTTACCCTCGATATATTTTAGTTTATACAAAAAAGGGCAAAAGGAGTAAGTCGCTATCTTTGAATAATTAAGTTCATGATAATTATTGGGTATCATTTATACTGCAAAAAGTGTACGGTAGTGTCCCCGTACTTTTCCTCTCTTATAATTTCCAAAGTTTCCGGCACTTCAAAAGTTTCTTTCTTGTGATGTTGGGCTACTATCAAACCTTTAGGTGCAAGCAATTTTGACTCGGCAATTTGCTGTAAAACCGGCCCCGTAAAAAATAAAGGCGTGTTTTTTATATCCCTGTAAGGCGGACCCATAAAAATAATATCATAACCATCCCCCTCGCAGTAAGCCGAAAGCCATGCAAGAGGTTTAAGTAAATCCGCTTTTAAGATAGTTGCCCTATCGGAAAAACCTAGGTGTTCCGCATTTTTTTTAATTGCTTTTAAGCAGGCAATTTCTTTTTCTGCGGAAACGGTTTTTATAGCACCGCGAGATAATGCTTCCATGGAGACATTACCGGTTCCTGCAAATAAATCCAAGAACACCGCGCCTGTGATTCTAGGGCGTAAGATATCAAAAACGGATTGCTTTATCCTATCAGAAATCGGCTTTACGGGAAGTTTCTTTGAAACAGAAAACAATTTTCTTCCGCGTGCCGTACCGGCGATAATTCTCATAATTAAATGTGAGCAATACCTTCTTTAATAGCGTAACGAATAAGTTCCGCTTGCTTATGAATATTAAGTTTCTTCATAATATTGTTTCTGTGGACATGAACAGTATTTAAAGAAAGTTTAAATTCTTCAGCAATTTTTTTACTGCTGTAACCTTCGGAAATAAGCTGTAAAATTTGACGTTCCTTATGGGTTAAATGACCTTTCGGTACACGGCGGCCGTCTGTGGAATTATCTAAAAAACCTCTGATTAAATATTTTGATACCTGTGAACAGAGGAAGAATTTCCCGGCACATACTTCGTCTATAGCTTCAATAATTTCTTTAATAGTTGCTTCTTTAACCACAAAAGCATTAGCACCTGCTTTAACGGCATTTTCAACTGATGCTCTATCATCAAACATACTTAACATAATGATTTTAGCATCCGGTTGCATCCTTACCAATTTTTGTGTTGCATCTATACCGTTTAAGATAGGCATAGAAATATCAACGATATAAACATCTGCCTTATATTCTTTTGCGGCTTGTAAAAGTTCTTTACCGTTTGAAACTTCGGCAACAACTTTTATGTCTGTTCTCTTTCTTTCTAAAACAGAGCGTATGCTCTGCCTAACGATGACGTGGTCATCAGCCATTACTACTTTTATCATAATCTACCTTGCATAATTAAACTTGGGGCATATAATTGCAATAGTTGTACCTTGCCCAAGTTTACTAGTTAATTTCATTGTACCTTTTAAAGATGCAATGTTTTCCTTCATTCCCTCAAGGCCTAAACTTTTCACACTTCTGTGGGCTTGAGGTTTAAAACCCTTTCCATCATCTTTTATAGTAAGATAAAGATAGGATTCATCTTCTTTTAATTCTACCGTAAAATTTGCAGCATTGGCATGTTTAACGGTATTACTTAAAGCTTCTTGAACTACCCTGTATAATATCAATTTGGTATTCTTAGAAAGTACTGTTTTATCTTTTATTTTATAGGAGTATTTTATTTTTATTTTTTCTGTTTGACATGTCTTTTCAAGCAATTCTCTGAGTGAAGCATCCAACCCCACAGAGTCTAATTGTAAAGGACGTAAAGAAGTTATAATTTCTTTCATGGAATGTACTGACTCCTGAACGGCTAACTGTAATTCATGCAAACTTTTAAGTGCTTCTTTTGGACTTTTTGTAGTTATATCTTCTTTTAAAATTTCAATTAACGCATTTGTTCTTATGGAAAAGTTGCCCAATTGGTCATG
>JBGVBB010000033.1:0-3647 GCA_045225155.1 Elusimicrobiaceae bacterium | reverse complement strand
GGGTGGGGTTGTAAATAAAATTTTCTTACAATTCTAAAAAATGATATACTAATAAAAAGGAGTTTTATTTAATGTGGGGGAAAATATCCCCTAAAAAAATTTGATCTGTTTTTGAGTTTCTTAAAAAGAAGTGCTTTCTAACAGAAAGCCTAGTCTAGTTCAAAAACAGCTGTTGTGGCAAAACTGTTTTGAGGGTAGCTCCCTTAGAATTGTTTTGCTAATGTTATGTATTTAGGTACATAACTACGGCTGTATAATTTTTGGCACTAGACTAGGTCAAAATTACCCAGCCGTTTTTTGTTGGCTTCGTCTTTTGGGTAAATTTTATATTAAAATAAAGGAGAATAAATGAAAAAGTTAGTACAAAAAATTAAAGATACTTTAAGTATCTTCTACTCTAACAAAGGTTTTACTTTGCTTGAATTACTGGTAGTTGTTTTGATTATCGGTATACTTGCAGGCATTGCTTTACCGCAATATAATAAAGCCGTAGAAAAAACAAGACTATCAGAAGCTTTATTAACTGTAAATGCTTTGCAAAAGGCAATAGATATATATGTATTGACAAATGGCTATACTCCAAATGGCTATACTAATATATATTTTAGCAATCCCGATACTAACGCATTAGATATTGATACTACATCCGGGTTTAATTGCAGTGAAAATCAATGTTTAAATAATTTTTTTGCTTATTCTGCAGGTTGTAGTAATACCGAATGTTTTATAACGTTTGGCCGACTAATACAAAATGGCGGAAGTTGGAATGGTAGTCAATATGAAATTTACATCCATAAAAATAAAGATGATGAAACTTGGGAAAAAACATGTGAATATCAAGAAGAATATGGAAAAGGATATATTTGCGATTATTTAGAATCACATGGGTTTGAAAATCGCGGAGCATGTTAAAACATATCAACATATGTCCAAACATAACATTATAATAATCGGGCTGGGGCCACATGCAAGAGCATGCCAGTATAATTTCTTGGAAGAAATAGCACAGGCGGGCCAGCCCGTAAATGTTAAACTTTTGGTGGAATTGCAAGACAGAAAAGAAGACATAGAAAATTATTTGGCCAACAAAAATTTATTACCAGATGAAATTTTCGGCCTGCCTGTTTCAGATAGAAACAGCTCCTCAATTAACCCCGTTTTACTTGAAAAATTAAATCAAATAAAAAGTGAAATTGACGGCCTTATTTTGTGTACCGAGCCTAAGGCCCACAAGAAATATATTTTGTGGGCTTTAGAAAATAATATAGATGTTTTGGCAGATAAACCTCTCACCGCGCCTATCATAAACGAGCAAGGTCCGAAACAAATTTGGCAAGATTATTTGGATATTGAACAAGCACTTTTAAAATCAAAAGCACATTTAACTTTAATGACAAATAAACGTTTACACCCTGCATACCAAGAGGTGTTTAATCAAGTACACAATTTTGTAAAAGAATATAATATGCCCATAACACATATTGATATGTCCGACGGGGGAGGTGTTTGGCCTTTCCCTTCAGAATTTTTAACTAGGGAAAACCACCCTTATAAATATGGATATGGTATTTTACTACATACTGGCTTTCATTATATTGATTTGCTTTTACATTATCAGTCAATTAACCATTTAATAGGTCTAGAAGAAGACAAAATAAATTTATACTCATTTGCAACAACGCCTTTTGATGTTTTGCACCAAATGCCACAAAAGGTTTATGAAAATTTATTCCCGGATGAAGATTTTAGTGAAGAATTTAAAAATATCCCTTGGCAAGACTATAAAAAATACGGGTGTTTAGATGTAATAACCAATTTGCAATTTGAAAAAAACGGCACAGTTATTACACAGGCAACTTTAAATATACTGCAAAATACACTTTCGTCAAGAGCAAAGAGGGCTTTGCCTAAGGACTTATATTTAAAATTAGGCCGTTTAACCCAAAACTATATAAGTATATTTTGTGGTCCTTTATTTAATGTGCGTTTAAACTATTTCCAACCCGATAAACTTGAACACAATGACTGCGACCGTTATATAGTGGAAATATCCCGCAATACCGCTTTGATAGGGGGGGAAAGCTATTGTTGCTATGAGTTCGAGGATAAAACATTTTCAATATCAAAGAAACCAATGACTTTAAACAAAAAATCAAAACAAGTGCTTTTCCTTAATTGGATAAACGGCAATTGCCAGGAAACCGATTTTACTTTGCACAAACGCACCGTTTGGCTTACCTGGAGAATGTTTGAAGAAGTTTTTGCTCGACGCAAAGAACGTTTTGGAAAATAACAAAAAAATACACGTATTAATTTATACGACCTTGGCATAAATACTATGCCAAGGTCGTTTCTTCACAAAGTAAATTCCTTTTTTTCTAATCTTGGACTTTCTTACATCTTTGGCATAATTCTTATGCCAAAGTCCTTTTTTGGGGGAAAAGTGGGGGGAGTGGTAAAAATTTTTGGTTTTTTAAAAATTTCCCGGTTTTTACAAAAATCTAAACCCCAAAAACAAAAAATTTCCAAAAAACATAAATTTCCAAAAAATTTAGCAAAAAGTTAACCGAAAGTAGGAATTTCCAAAAACCCTAACCCAAACTACCCCAAAAACCAAAATTTCAAAAAACCAAAAACCATCCACATCCCCAAAATTGTTAATTTTTTTGTAACCGCAAACCCTTTCAAATCTTGGCATAAATCTTATGCCAAAACTTTTAAAGCATTATCATTTTTGCAAAATCAGTAAAAAAAGTGCAACTGCAAAACTTGCAATTTTGCAAACAAAAATACGCAAAATTTTGCATTATTTTTCATCCCAAAATTTATATGGCAATTTTGCAACCCAAAAACAGAGCAAAACACAAGCATTTTACCGTCTGAAAAACATATATATAAACAGTCCTTGACATATAATTGCTTTACTTTGCCATATCTTGACATATAAATAAAATATTGATATTATATGTCATAAGGTTGTTTACAAATTAAAAAATCAGCCAAAAAAACATTTTGAGGGCATTTAAAATGAGTGACAATTTTGAAAACAAAAATTACCAAAATTTTAACCGCGCCGGGACACAAACCGGCACCCAAAACCAAAAAGTTAAGCTCCGCTTACGCTTAAAATCGGGTGAAGAATTTGAGGCAGAGGGTTCACTCCCCTTTGTTTTGGAACAAAAAGAAGACTTTTTAAATCAAAATGCCCCGCATTTTAATAAACCGCGCGCCGTGCAACAGCAACCCCAACCGCGCACGGAAACCGCGCCAAACACCGTTTTTACGCCACAAAACAATATTCAAACCGAGCCGCTTGAGGGGGGAAATGTTTTAGAAGAACCACAAGCGGAACTTCAGCCAGCGCAACCGGAGCAACCGGAGCCGATCCGTGTTACTCCCGCCGAGTATAATTTGCATATTCCTGCTATACGCAGGCGCCAACTTGAGGCGGAAGCAAAACAAATACAACCTGCCCCCGCTATCACCCCGGCAAACGACGGGCAAAATTGGCAAATTGACGCTAAAATATGGTCAAAAATTGCCTATCTTGACGGAACGGACATTGTTTTAAGACGTAAAGTCAGGGATCTTAAATCCAACTTGGCGGCCTTGATTACACTTGCGGCAGCGAAGATGCTAGCCGGAAT
>JBGVBB010000032.1:0-1887 GCA_045225155.1 Elusimicrobiaceae bacterium | reverse complement strand
TTTTGATTTTGAAATAACTTAATTTTTGTTTCTTCAGCCATTCTTTTTCTCCTTTTTATTTATTTCCCCAAATTATACAAAATCTTAAATTATAATTAAAGATTTTATATTTTCCTAATGTTTAGAACCATATTAATCAATGAGATAACCCCTGTTGTCTTAAACAATCTTCAAATTCATTATTTAAATTTATTTTATTGGCAATATTATTTTTAGTCAAAATCATATTTAAATCAAATGAGAGAGCATTTGAAAAATAATGGCAAGTCCCACATTTAAAGAATTTGTAGAATTCATTCACATTAAATGTTAAAATAAGCAATGAAATTATGGAAGATTTCCACAAATTTAATCAAACGAAGAATATATAGCAATTTTGGAGCCGGAGAGCCGGTAAACTGATATTTGTATTGCTATCGATTGTGCCGTGAAAGGTGAATTATTAAAATATAAAATTGTACATTGAATTTTAGTGGTTCATTTTTTTTTAGTTTTCATTTGTTAATGATTATTAAATATTTTATTTTAACTATTTTTTCGCACTATCAAAACCGTCTGTTAAATCTTTAAACTTAAATTAAAGCCATTTTCATTTTTCTAGTTTCGTCATTTTTTCATTTTAAGGGTTGCGTTAATTTGTCTGGCATTGGTCAAATCCTTCATAATCTTTAGTGGTTGCTTTTTTTTGGAAGTGTCAATTATTGGTTGTCTTAAAACTGCTCTAAAAATTAAATCTATCTTTTTGGATCGTGGTGTTTCAGGATTTTAAAAAAGAAAAGGGTGTAGATGCGGTTGCATCTACTTGAGTGTTATTTTTACTTTTTTGGTTGTTTTTGTAAAGTATTTGTTTCCTTGGTATTTTATTGTTACCCAGTATTTTCCTTTTGTTTTTCTGTCTATTTTGAATGTTGCTTTTCCTTTTTTGTTTGTTTTTTTGATGTTTTTCTTCTTTTTCTTTTTGGTTGTTTTCTTTTTGGCTTTTTTGGTGATTTTTTTGACTGAGATTTTTACCTTTGCGTTTTTGATTGCTTTTCCCCTGTTGTCTTTTAGGGTTATTGTGAATTTTTTGGTTTTCGCTTTGGCCCTGTAGGTTTTCTTTTTGGCTTTTATTTTTGGTTTGGCCTTTTTGACTGTGATTTTTATGTCTTTGGATGCTGGGGCGTAGTTTGCGTTTCCGCTGAATGTCACTTTGGCGGTGTATGCTTTAGGAGTCAATCCTTTTGTGGATATTTTGATTTGGCCGTTTGCATCTGTGGTGTATGTTTTTGCGCCGTTTAAATTGACAATTACATTAACGCCAGATAGTATATTGCCTTCGCTGTCTTTTAGTGTGATTACCAGATTCTTGTTGATGTTGTAGGTAGCAGTTATTGCATTTCCTGTTATGACTGTTTTAATCTTGTTGACAGTTATTGTAGCATTTCTGACGGTTACATTGTCCAAGCCCTCATAGGTAGCAGTGATGTGATAAACATCATACGCATCAAATGTATGTTGTGCCCACCATGTTCCGTTACCGGCGTAGTTTGCAGTAATGTTTTCACCGTTTGGTAAGATAAATAGCAATTTACCTGGCATAACCTCACTGAAAATATTTGATTTTGCAGTGATGTTAACAGTCTTGTTGTTGGTTGTAAGAGAAGTCACATTTGCATATAATTTCATGTTTGTGAATAATGTTTCAGCAATTTCTGTGTAGTATAAATCACCTTTATGGCTAACGATAATCCAATAATCACCAGCATCATCTAAAACTATTTCACCGTTTTCGTCAGTGACGTTAATTTTATCTATAATCTTTCCATTAACAACACCTTTAACAGTGATGTTTTGACCGGCTGCCTTATTGGATCCGGACAATTTAGCACTGACTGTTGTAATTCCATC
>JBGVBB010000031.1:0-4493 GCA_045225155.1 Elusimicrobiaceae bacterium | reverse complement strand
TTTTTGGTATCTTTAATTGAAGCCGTTTGCACCGGCCAAGTTTATTTACCGACAATCGCCGTCATTTTAAAAGAAGCCAATCAAGATTTTTGGCGTGCAATAATGTATTTGTTAACTTATAACTTAATGTTCATTGTCCCGCTTGTTATAATTTTTGTTTTAAGTTTGCTCGGTTATGAATCAAAAACCTTCAATGAATTTTTACGCAAACATTTAGGTTTAACAAAACTTGCATTGTGTTTGCTCTTCTTAGGTTTGTTGATTTTGTTAATTGCAAATATGTAAATTTGCACAAAGTAAAAAAAATTTGTTATAATATATGTGTAAGATTTTTGCGGGCGTGGTTCAATGGTAGAACGCGACCTTGCCAAGGTTGAGACGAGAGTTCGATTCTCTTCGCCCGCTCCATTTAAAACCCTTCCAAACGGAAGGGTTTTTTGTTTAGATCAAATTAAAAAACTTTACACCGATTTGCATATTCCAATCTTTGCTATGCAAGGCGCCGGCTACGTGAAAGCCGGGCTTTAAATAAAATCCGACATTTCCGCGGAACATAAAACCGGTTTCAAATTCCAGATAAATTTCCTTCTTTCCATTCTCAAGATTAAAATAATATTTCGGATCAACAATAAGCCACCAATCAGTCGGTGAAATATAACCGAAATTTGTGCGAAGACGCAACCGATTTATTGTTTCCCTATCCGAATCACCCCAAAAAGTGTGGTAATATTTTACGCCGCCTGCAATAAAAAAACCGTTTGAAAAAGAATATTCCAAAAATGCCGCCGGGCTTATTTGAAAACGCCCCAAGCCTAATTCATCTTTTGTTGCGGTTGGTGTATTCAGTTCCATTTGGAGACCATATAGAAGATGTTTAGTGATGTTTCCGGTATAATTTGTAGCAAGCAAAATGTCGCCAAGACCATTTAAACCTTGATTGTTGCCGTCCCGGCGCATAAGCGGTATTTCTATGCCGACATTATATTTAAGATCCTCTAAATTATAATAAAACTTAGTTGTTAAAAAGTTTATTGATAACCCTTTTGCATCATCTATAACATCAATACCGGGGTTAAACTCCAAAGTCGTTAAACGGTCTGTAGGTTTAGCACCTTTTACTTCTATATCTTCATTAATTAAATTCCCCGCAAAACATGTGAAAGACAAAAATAGAAGAATAAATACTGCTATCAGTTTGTTCATATTACTACCCCTTTTAGATTATATAATAAAAGTTACAAGAACACAAAATGCTAGAGACTTTAAAAAATAAAGCAAAATGAAAAATGTACCCCCGACAATTATTTTTGAGAAAATTTTGATTTTTCTCTTAGATAAAGTCAAACCGTGCGCATAAACCTAGCAAGTATTTTGAAGATAATTTAAATTTTTCTTGATACTCCGGGAGTGTAGAACCGAAGCGTACGAGCATATTTTCGCGCTGCGCGGCAGATTTAAGATGATTTTTGATTTTCTCTGTAACGAAGAGTACCGCGAAGAACGTGGAGCGTAGCGACATCTCGGTACTTTAGGAGCAGAAAAATCAAAAAGCGCTTAAATATGCAAGCACGTTCCGCGCGTACAAGCACATAATGCGAAAAAAGAACGCGTAAAAATAGGACCCCTATTGCGTACGCGCGGGAAAATTTGCTATAATTTATACATGACTGATTGTATCTTTTGCAAAATAATATCAGGTGAAGTTAAAAGCCAAATCATCTATGAAGATGATTTCTGCGTCGCATTTAAAGATTTAAATCCACAAGCGCCGACGCATATTTTGATTGTTCCCAAAAAGCATATTGAAAACATCGCTGCCGCCGGCGAAGATGATGCCTTAATTTTAGGCAAATTGCAAATTGCGGCCGCAAAGATTGCAAAAGAAAATAATATTAAAGATTTCCGCCTTGTCGCCAATAACGGCAAGGGCGCGGGGCAAAGCGTGATGCATTTGCATTATCATTTAATGGCAGGGCGTCGCTTTTTGTGGCCTGCCGGTTAACCTTTCAAACAAAAGGTGGTGAAAAGTAATGGTATTCGTTAAAGTTCGTGACGCCGAACACTTGGAAGAAGCCTTGAAACGCTTCAAAAGAGAATGCGAAAAGAACGGTATTCTTCGCGAAATTAAGAAAAGGGAAACCTATGTTCCCCCAAGTGTCAGGAGAAAACTTAAATCTCAAGAAGCACAACGCAGAATGAGAAGAACTAAAAGAAGACGCTTTTAGTTGTTATTTGTGCAATAGTCCGCTGTATTTTTTATGGCGGACTATTGTGCCTAAAAAACTTGCCTTTTTAAGTTAGTAAAAACTTCTATGGATCAAAATCTGATTGAAAAAATTAGGGACAGTGTCGATATTCTAGACCTAGTAAAAGAATATGTACCTTCGGTTAAACGTTCCGGTACTTCTTACAAGGCCTGTTGCCCTTTTCATCAGGAAAAGACACCCTCTTTTACAGTCAGCCCGGATAAAGGCCTTTATTATTGCTTTGGTTGCCAAACAGGTGGCGATATTTTTGATTTTGTGATGAAAATTGAAAATATGTCTTTCAACGAAGCCGCCCGTAAACTTGCCGAACGCGCCGGCATTGATTGGCACCAGGAAGACCTTTTAACCGAAGAAGAAAAAGCCCGTTTAAAACTCTACAAATTAATGGATTTTGCAAAAGAATTTTACCATAAACAATTATTTTCCGAACGCGGTGCAAACGCCAGAAATTATATTAAAAGTCGTTCACTTACCAAAGAAACTGTAGAAAAATTTGCCCTGGGTTTAAGTTTTTTTGATGGGTTAACCGCTGCCGCTTTAAAGGCCGGTTTTACAATGGATGACCTCAAAAAAACCGGGCTTATTAATTCAAATAGGACAGATTTATTTAAAAATCGTTTAATGTTCCCTATTTTAAATCACAGAGGTGAAACTGTGGCTTTGGGCGGCCGTGTTTTAGGGGACGGTATGCCGAAATATCTAAATTCGCCCGATACCCCTTTATTTTCAAAAAGCCGCGTTTTATATGCCCTAAATTTTGCCGCATCTGCTATTAGAAAAGAAGGCCGCGCCGTATTGCTTGAAGGTTATATGGATGTTATTGCCGCACATCAGGCCGGTGTTGAAAATTGTGTCGCACCGCTTGGAACATCTTTCAATGAAAACCATGCCAAACTTTTAAAACGTTATACAGATACCGTTACAGTTTTATTTGACCCGGATGCCGCCGGGCAAAAGGCCTCAAAACGCACGGCATTAATTTTGCTTGAACAAGGTTTTTATGTTACAGTTTCCGTTTTGCCGGAAGGTTTAGACCCTGATGAATATATCATCAAATACGGGGCAGATAAATTTAAGGCAATAACACAAAACGGGAAAGATATTATTAACTATCAATTAGATAAATTTTTAAACGGCGCCGCAACAATAAGCGCAAAAGAAAAATCAGAATTTGCAGCCGAAATTATGGATATAATTTCCCGTCAGCAAGATAAAATTATTAAAGCGGAGTGGACGGCACTTGCCGCAAATCGCCTTGGTATAGATCAAAGCCTAATGCTTGAAAATTTAGATAAAAAAACTAAAACACCTGCAGCAAAACAAGAAGTTAAAGAAACAAAAACCGAAAAACAAAACCTTATAAATAAGTTTTTACCGGCAGAAATTTCCCTAGTAAGAATAATTTTAAAATACCCAAATTATGTCACCTTGTGTGAAAATTTACAAAATACCCCCTTGAAAAATACGGAAATTGGCGTTATACTTAAAAATGTAGCGCTTTTGCACCAGGCAAACGCTGACGGCTTTGGTTTAACACAAAAATTAATACAAACCTTGCCGGAGTTTAAAGATTTTATTTTGGAACTTTTAGCAAAAGATGTGCCGCAAGGCTTTAAACCGAAAGTTGAAATCCCAACCCTCATAAAGAGGATTGAGGATTTCTATTTGCAGAAACGTTATAAAGAATTGCAACAACAGTTAAGTTCTTACGGCCCGGGTGAAGTGCCCTTAACACTATTAAAAGAACAAATAGAAATACAAAAAAAATTAAAGTCAAAGTAAAGGAAGAAATATGGCAAAAAACGGTAAAAAATCAAATAAATTAGCGGAATTAGGTAAAGAAAGAGGTTATTTAACCTCCGATGAAATATCAAGTTCATTGAGTTCCGGTGAAATAGATTCCGAAGACGTTAACAGTCTTATTGAACAAGATATAGATGTAATAAATGATAAAAAATTTGCACCTTCAATTATTAATGACAGGCCCACAACTTTGGAAGAAGCACTGCCTGTTGTGGATGCATCAAACTCTATTAGAATGTACCTTTCCGAAATGGGTAAAGTTCCTTTGCTCAGCCGTGATGAAGAAATAACTTTGGCCCGCAATATCCGCGACCGCGAACAATATTTAAGGCAACTTGTTTTATCTTCCCCTATCACAATGCGTGAAATTTGTTCTTGGGAAGAACTTGTTGACCAAGATGAAATGACAACAAAAGAACTTAT
>JBGVBB010000030.1:0-7186 GCA_045225155.1 Elusimicrobiaceae bacterium | reverse complement strand
CCAAATATCCCGATAATCCTCATACTAATGACCTAATAGCGCTTACTTTATATAAAAAAGGGGACTATAAAGAGGCCTTAAGTTATTGCGATAGATCTATAAAACAGGTAAAAAGTCCTGCTTACTTTGTACGTAGGGCCAAGATTAATACCGCTTTAAAAAATTACAGGAACACATTATCGGATTACCGCCAAGCCCTAAAAATAGATAATAATTATGATTATGCTTATTTGGGCAGAGCGGAATTTAAACGTGATAAAATGAATGATTATAAAGGTGCTATAGCGGATTTTAAGTCTTACCTTAAAATACACCCAAATAACGGTAATGTAATGCGTGCCATCGCAAAAATACAGAATGAAAATTTAGGTTCTCCTCTAGAGGCTTTACAGACTTTAAATGAACTTGCCCAAAATAATAAAGAGTGCCGTACATATATAGACAGAGCGGGAATTAATTATTCAATTGACAGATTTGATGATGCCTTGGCAGATGCTGATACTGCCTTTGAAATTTGCGGGAAAGATGCTTATGCTTACAATAGCCTGGGAATACAATATAAAGATTTAAAGGCTTATGATAAGGCATCATTATCCTATGCTAAAGCACGGGAAATTCAACCCACTTTGAGTGCTGCTTATTACAATGAGGCCAGGATGTATCAATTTACATTAAAGGATAATAATAAGGCTTTGGAATGGTATAACAAAACGGTAGAAGTTGATCCGAAAAATTATGATGCATATATGAACCGTTCAATCATTTATAATGATTTCGGGGATCATGATAAAGCAATACAAGATATAAATACTTATTTGGCAAAATATCCTGATTATGCACCGGCTATTTATAATAGGGGTAACTATTATTCTAATAAGAAAGATTATATTTCCGCTATACAGGACTATAGTTCTGCTATAAATTATAATCCGCGTTTTGCCTGGGCACATTTGGCTAAAGGTTTATCAAGCATATACATAAGTGATTTTGATACCGCAGTAAAAGAAATTTTGGAGTTTTTAGATATTGGTGAAGCAAGCGGAAAAATTTCAAATTACTATACATATTTTAACCAGGGTTATGCTACTGCTTCGAGAACAATAAGGGGCACGGAAGCACAGTTCGAGGAGGCATTCCTCCTGTTAGGGCCGGAAACAGATGATCAAATAAAATTATTTGACAGGGTTGTTTCAAGGGATAGTAATAATCTTTTCTACCTTTTGATAACGCCAAGCGTTAAAAAGAGTGATGGTGTACCGTATCAGGAATATTATAAACAAGTTGAAGAAGTAAATCCTCAACTAGCAAAGGCGATGCAAGAAGTCTTTAAAAAAATGATATTTTACCAAAGAACGAGACAAGATTGGATGCCTTTAGGTAAAGATATCAAGTTGTTAGAAGAAACATATCCTAATTTCTTTTATTGGTACTTGGCGGAACTGGAACTTACTAAAGATTTGAAAAGAGCAAAAGAACTGTCTGATATTATTCTTAAAGTAAATCCATATGTTGCCTCTGCCCCCGCTATGCTTGGGTATAAATATTATTTAGCCGGGCAATATGATAAGGCAAAGCAAGCAATTGATCAGGCAATAAAGATTAATCCCTATTATTCCAATGCTTATTTAATTGACATATTGATTGATATAAATACCGGAAATTATGGCAAAGTGTCAGCAAAAGCAAAAAAGGTTGAAGAACTGCGTGGAATTATAAGTGAATTACCATCTAACTAATAGATTTTTTCGTTTTGCCAATTAATATTAAAATTGGTAAAATATCTATATGCCGAGATAGCTCAGCTGGTAGAGCAGCCGCTTCGTAAGCGGCAGGTCGTGGGTTCGAACCCCATTCTCGGCTTATTCTTTTGGAGGGGAAATGCAAGAAGAGCAATCACCTGTCAATACTGAAAAAAGCCGGCTTTTAACTTATTGGCTTTCTGCCTTGTGTTTTTTTATTTCCCTACCGCTTTTCTTAAATTCTTTAGACAGCGCACAAATTAAAATTACACTCTATTATATGGGCGCAATCGGTGCTTTGGGGCTTTGGATTTCCAAACTTTATTTTTATAAAGAAAATATTTTTACACGCCGAAACTTAATAAAAATTTTACCCTTTGTATTGTATGCCGGGTATATAATAATAGGGTATTTTTTCCATCCATATATTATTGGCCGCGGGGAAAGTTTATTTAAATTCTTGGGTGTTTGTACCTTCTTTTCTATAGTCGCATTTGAATTTGATAAAGAAGATATAAATTTGCTTTTTAAAGCCGTAATTGCTTGTGCTTGGGTAGTTGGTATTTACGGATTAATTCAGGTGGCGGACCTCTACGTTTGTAAAGGAATAGATTTGCTTTTTTGGACGGATGCTTTCCAAAAGCGTGTGTTTTCTACCATCGCAAATCCAAACTTTTTCGGTAACTATTGTTTATTTTCTTTGATGGTTGTGCTGGCACGTTTTTGTTATACTCACAGTAAAAAATATATTTTGCTTGCCGCTATTTTGATTACCGATATATTTTTCACGGAAAGTAAGGGTGCTTGGTTGGGCCTTGGTATCAGTTTGGTCATTTTTGCAGGTGTATATTTAAATTTCTTTAAGACCAGGTTAAGCCAACATAAAAAAATAATAAATATTTTCGCAGTTGTTTTCTTTTTGGCTTGCGGTGCTTTGGTGGTGCATTTCGGAGCAAAGCGTATGCAGTCTGTAAACTTTCGTCTTTCCACTTGGCGTTCTACTTGGGATATGGTACAGGCGACGCCTCTTACCGGAACGGGGCTTGGTTCCTTTCAAGTAATATACCAGGCATATAAAAGGCCCGATATATTTTATATGGAAAATTTGCATAATGCCGAAACCCAACATGCTGAAAATTTCTTTTTGGAACAATGGGCTACTTTGGGTATTTTGGGGCTTGGTTTATTTTTGTATTTGGTTTTTTATCAATTAAAAGGTGCTTTTAAGGCCTTTAAATATTTCGAATATACCGACGATAAAGAAACCGCCTGCAATTTGCTGGCCGTTTTGATGGCAAGTACAGCAATTTATCTGCATAACTTAGTGGACGTGAGTATTTATTTCGTATCAACTATGTATTTCTTAGCATTGTTTAACGGTGTATTATTCAACTTGTCCTATGGGCAACTTGAAGGGGAAAAAGCACCTGATATCGTATCTAAACAACCGGGTATTTTCACTTATATCGTTTGTATTTTAGCAAGTTCCGCAATAACATTTTTTTCATTATTTGCCGTGTATGAATTTGCTAAAATCGTTAGATCTGATAATATAATATTGATTGGATTATATGCAATGTTTGTATTGGCGGCACTTATCGGAGTTCTCGCTGGATTCTTTTATGCCGTATGGAAAGCTAAAAAAATATTTATTTCGGTTTTATTATCTTTGACGGCGTTTTTGATGTTTAAGGCTTTCGGCACTTTGCTCGCCGATCATTATTTAAGTATGGCTTCGGCTATGTCTATGCAAAAGAACCCCTTGGCAGGCGTTGTATATACAAATGCAATCAATTTTAACCCTTTTAGAACCAGTATAAATCAGTTCAAAGCATCATTTTTTGTTAATAGATTTGATATGAAAAGGAAATATCTTCCGCAAGAAGGTGATACGGAACCTATGACGGATTTTGAACGTGCCGATAAATATTATGAAAAAGAAGTTACTTTAAGCCCGAACAATGCACTTGTTTGGCATAACCGCGGTTTGCTTCATAAAAAAATGGCAATTTATGCCGGCCAAAAAAGTTTTAGTGAGGGGGAAAAATATTTTAAACAAGCCGAAGCATATTTTAAACGTTCTTTGCACCTTGACCCTGTGTTTGACAATACTTATTTTCAACTTGCGGATATTGCCGCAATGCATAAAGATTTTAAGACAGCAAAAATTTGGCTTAATATGTATACGCAGGGGCCGAGTGATATCGTAAACGAAGAATATTTGGCCCGGCATAAAAACAATGAAACAGCTAAAAAATTTTATAAAGTATTTGATGAAGAAGAAAAGAAATTAAACGAGCAAAATGCAAAATAAAATTTTGAATTTTACCCAATTATTAAAAGGGCTTTGTTTAACGGTATGTTTATTTGTTTGCCCGTTACTTTTTTTGACGGACAGTACCCAAAATCCTTTTGCCGTGCAACAGTTATTTTTAAGTATTTTCGGCAGCGGTTTCATTTTATGCTATGTGTTAGAAGTTTTACTTAAAAAAGAAATAAATTTTCGCTATTCTAAATTAGATTTTATTTTCATTATTTTTTTATTTTCTTTGTTACTTTCCCTGTCATTTAATTACTTTTTCGGCAATTTTAAAACAGCTTTGATAAATGAATTTTTGCGTAAATCCGATTATTTAATTTGCGGTTTAATATTTGGTTTCTTGATTGCTAAGATATCTTGTTTAAAAATTGATTTTGAAATATCTTCTTATAAATTTTTTAAGAACATTTTTTTATGGTGTTTGGCTTGGTTTTTATGGAAAATTCAGGCGGGTTTTTTGATTGCGGTTTTGATATTTGCTTTTGGTATTTATCTGTGTTTTAATCATCTGAGAAAATACGGTATAAAAGAAATTTTAGATATCTTGCTTGCTGTTTGTTTCTGCAGTTGTTTGTATGGTGTAATGCAAGCACTGGGTTTTGAATTATTTTGGACTTTAGATATTTCCAAAGAGTTCGGTGCACGCCCGGTTTCCACCTTCGGTAATCCGAATTTTTTAGCTTCTTTTGTTTTGCTCTTTTTACCTTATTCGTTTCTCTTATTTTTACAGGCAAAAAATAAACAGGAAAATTTAATAAGCGGTTTTATAACTTTGGTTTTAAGTTTGTTTATAGTAATTTCAGGCACCCGTTCAGCGTGGATCGGAATTGCGGCTTGTACAATTTTATTTTTTATTTTATCCGGTGAATTCAGAAAAATATTTTTAAATAAATTTATAAAAATATTTGTTTTGTTCTTGATATTTTGTGCTTGTTCTTTTGCTTTGATATCGGGTTTAAGAAACAAAGGTATTTCTGCCCCCGGGGCAAGAATTTCAGAAGTAAAACAAGCATTTGATATTAAAAATATATCTTTAGAAAGTAAAAACTTAATCCAGCCTTTGCATCAGCGTTTAATGATGTGGCATTGTGCTTTAGATAATTTTAAAAATTCTCCGCTTTTCGGTAAAGGGGTAAATTCTTTCCAACTCAATTATCCGTATTGTCAAGGCAAACTTATTGCAAAAAATCCGTCTTTAGACAAAATAAATATGCAGGCCAATAATGCACATAACGAATATTTGGAAATATTATCTGACGGGGGGGTAATATCTTTTGCAATTTACGTGTTTTTATGGGTTTCGTTTTTTGTTTTATTCGGTAAAAAAATCAAAACCTTAGGTAAAGAAGAAAAATATTTTTACTTGGTTTTAGTGTTCGGTTTGATAGGTGTTTTGGTAGATAATTTATTTAATATTACCTTACGTACATTATTGGTAAGTTTTGCATTTTGGTTTATTTTTTCATCCGTAAATAATTTAAGTGCAAAAGAAAAAAAGATAAAATTAAACAAATGGATTTCGGCATTGATTTTTGTATCGGTTTGTGTTTCCGCTTATTTTTTAATTAATTTGCAAGCGAAATATTTTACAGCCCAAACTTATGAATTAAATGGGTATAAAAATTTAGTTAAAGGCCGCCAACAAAACGTTATAGAAGATATTGAAAAAGCAATAGAGATATCAACCTTTAGGCCGGAACCTTACTATGTGCTTTTGAATAATTATATAGATATTAATGACCTTAGAAAGGCACAAAATATAAACGAAAAAGCCTTAGAATTGTACCCCGCTTATTATGAATTTAATTACCGTTTAGGTGCTTTAAAATATACGCAAAACAGGCAAAATGATGCACTTGCGAGTTTGCGTAAAACATTAGCTTTACTACCGACATATACCCCCGCGGCAGAACTTTTTGCAGGTATTTTAGTAACTCAAAATTATGTGTCTGAAGATGATAAAAAATTGCTTGAAAATCTGGTTGAAATTTTACCGTATGAACCGAATTTACCTTCATATTTAGCTGAAATTTACTTCAAAGAAAATGATTGCCAAAAGGCCGGGCACTTTGCCTACAAAGCTTTAAAAAATAATATTTTTGATAAACCGGCGTTAAAAATTATTGATTCTTGCCATAAAACGGAAGATTTTGGTAATTTGCCTAAAATGGCAGAACAGCTGAACAACCTTAAAGATAAATTAAAAATTAAACAGGATGAAGCACTTTTTAAAGAAATTTCCAAATTGCAGGCAACATACTCAAATGAACATGAAATAATAGCATTAATGGCAGAATTTTATTTCAAACAAGGTAAATTCTGCCTGGCCCGCGATATCATGAAACAGGCCAAAGGTAATAATTTTTGGAGTAAATCTTATAACCTATCTCTATCGTTATCGGCACAAAAATGCGGGGACACGGAAACCGCACGCAAAATGCTGGAAGAGATCTTATATTTTGACCCTTATGATGAATTTGCCAAAAATAGGTTAAAAAATGTTAATATATAATATGGACGTTAAAAAGTACTTTACAAAAGCTATTAAATTGATATAATTGTTATATAGGCTTGAATTATTTTTTCAAGAGAGGCGTTTTATGAAATTAAAATCAGGGTTTTTTACGGCGGCAACTATTTGTTGTGTTTTGCTTTCTTCTTCTCTTTTTGCATTGGATAATAAAGCGGAGGAATCTTTGGCAAAAGGAAAAAGGCTTTATGCCGACGGCCGTTATGAAGAAGCAATGGATAATTTTATTGATGTTTTTGTTAGCGGCAATACAGATCAAATTGCCGAAGCTAACGAGTATGTAAACTTAATTCACTTCGATAGGGGCGGTGTTGTCGCTCCTAAACAAGTTCCCTACGATAAAGAAATTTCTAAACGCCAAAACCTCGGAAACGAGGGGAAAACCATGTATCAAAAAACTACAAAAAAGGAAACGGTTGTCACAAAAAAAGGAAATAGTGAACCTTTGAGACAAGTTTTCTTTACAGAAGAACAAGAAACACTTGCAGAACCTCCGAGTTCAGAGCCTGAAGCAGATCCTTTCGGCGCGCAAAAAGGCAGTGAAGTTTCATCGGAATACAAATCCGAGTACAATGAAGTGTCCGTAAAAGGTGCCGC
>JBGVBB010000029.1:0-3892 GCA_045225155.1 Elusimicrobiaceae bacterium | reverse complement strand
CCACATCCTCGGTTCCGAAGACCGGTACTCTATCCATTGAGCTAACGGGGCAACAATAATTTCGGCTTTCGTTTTGGCAAAAGCCATAAACAATTTTATCAAAAATTTATTTAGGTGTAAAACATCAAAAAAATAGGTCCTCAAAATACTTGTAAAAATATGCTAAAAATGTGCTAAAATAATTTTAGAGGGTGACCCGTCAAAAGAAATACTTGCAAAATAGGCAAATATTTAATACACTTTTAGTGACGGGGATAAAACCCCCTATTTAAACCCTAGGAGAAAAACCATGGCAGAAAAAGTACTTAAACTCGGTGTAGATCGTGAAGAAGGCTTTCTTTATTTCATCGATAAAGACGGCGATGTCGCAAAAGTAGCAATGGCTCGCGGCGGTAAAAAAGGCGGTAAAGCCAAAAAAGTCGCAAAAGCCGGCATCAAAAAAGCAAAAGGATATCTCTATTTCTTAGATAAGAAAGGTGATGTCTCTCGCGCAAAAATGAAAAATGCTTAATTAAGCATTAAAATTTAAACCCCGCTTAACAGCGGGGTTTTTTATTGCCCGAATTTAGCCCCGACTGTAAAAGAAACCTGATGGCAGCGGTCATTTATACCGTAAGTATAATTTAACCCAACCGGAAAAGGAAAACGCCAAAATTGATAAGCCAAATTCGCCCCAACCCCACTTTGATTATAATAATGCTTACCTTCGTAAACAGTTGCAAATTCATAAAATGGACTGAAACTTAAAAGCCCTAAATTATCTCTAACCAAATACCAAACATAAGATAAACCGGTTCCGACACCTTGCCTGCCGTAACGTTGACGTAAATGTTTACCGTAATCTAACAAATCATGCGTTTGAACTTTATCTTCAAAAGGAGAACTGAAACTGTTTTGCCATTTTAAATAAAATAAAAGCATATTGCGGTTTTTAAATTCGATATTGGTTTGCATTTCGGTATAAAGTTTTAAAATTTTATAACTGTTACCGGCCCATTTATATCCTTGTTGGAAAGATGTTGCAAATCTATAACCTATTTTACGGGCCGTTAAATTAGTTAATGCTTCTTTTTTGTCTGTTAGCCCATAACCCATCAAAGCGCCGAAATTAACCCCGCCACGCATATTTTTTTGATAATTTATACCTGTGGTTAAACTCGAATGCATACCGTCATTATAATCATCTGCGGAATTTAAATAAAAATATTCCGGTGTTATAAAAATTGTTAGGTCATTTATTTTCCTCGCCAACGTTAAAGATAATTTGTCTTGCTTTTGGTAAATTTCAGATAGCGGATTTGAAAATTCATCTTTATCTCTATCGGAACCGAAAATGCCTTTCATACTAACCCAATTATGCTCATAAAAACGACGGTAAAAATTAAGGTTTTCAAATTTAATACTAGCAAAATAATCTTTATAAGCACCGCCCAAAACAGCCATAATACCGTCATCCCCAAAGCCCATAAAGGTATAAATCATCTCCCCTTTTTTAAGATAATTTCCTTCAACAAGTGTTACTCCAACCCCTTTTTGCCCGCCGCCGGAAATAAATGCCAAAGGGAAAATATAGGCACCGTCTTCACCCTCAACCCTGATAATTAAATTATCTTGCGGTGTGCGGTCAATTTTAAAATCAAGTTTTTTAAAAATACGCATGTTATGCAAATTTTCAAGGGCTTCTTTATAACGGCCTTCTTCAAAGAGTTCTCCTTCCTGTAAAAGGAATTTATGCCGCACAATTTCCGGATCTACACGTTTTGTTTTGATTTCAATTTTTTGGATAGTTTTGCCGTTGTATCGGCTTAAATCTTGTGCTGCTACTATTTGATAAAAACATAAAAACAGCAAACAGAAGAGAAAACAAATTTTAAATTTTTTCATACAAATCCCCCAGAACTTTTTTCAAGTAAACTTTTGCGTTTACAAAACTGTCTTCTTCGTTTTTTGCCAAAGCACAAAGTTCTGCCACTTTAAGATTTGTATATTTTTTAAGCACATTATTTTTTAATTTGTTTTTACCGCAAATAAAAACAGTTTTTTTGTTATATTTCTTTGTAAGTTTTAAAATTTCAAAAGGTGCTTTTCCGAATAGGCTTTGTTCGTCTAAACAACCTTCCGAAGTCAAAATTAAATCTGCTTTTTTAATTAAATTTTCCGCTTTAAGCAATTTAAAAATTTCTTTAGTGCCCTTGCTTATTTTTGCTCTTAAAACACCGCACAAAGCAACAGGCAAAGCCCCGCTTGCACCGTAAAACTTTTTATCTAAATTTTTACCGATAACTTTTTGGAAATTTTTTAAAGCACGTTCAATTACTAAAACTTGTGCTTTACCGGCACCCTTTTGCGGACCGTACACTTGCGCCGAACCTTGACGGCCGAACAATTTATTTTCCACATCACTTAAACAAATTATTTTCGGTAACTTTAAATTTTTCGGTGCAATAATTTTTTTTAATTTTAAAAGGCCGTTTATACCCAAAGGAATTTCTTTATTTTTACTGTCCAATAATTTATAACCTAACGCTTGCAAACAACCTGCACCGCCGTCGTTAAAAGCAACACCGCCAAGCCCTATAAAAACTTTTTTAACTTTCGTTTTACTAATTGCTTTTAAAACAGAACCTATACCATAAGACGTAGCGTGCGAAACATCTCTTTTGGCCACTTTAATTTCGGCAAGGCCGGCAATTTTGGCACACTCAATAAAAGCAGAATCTTTATAAATTAAATAAGGTGCTTTCTTTATTTTATTTAAAGCATTTTTTGCCGTAATATAATGTTTTTTCGCGTGAGGATAGACGTAAGATACTGTTTCTAAAAAACCGTCCCCGCCGTCGCTTAAAGGTATAAAAGTTATTGGAAATTTGCTTTTTAATTTGCAAATTTCCCATGTGGAAATTGAACCTTTTAAAGCATTAACAAAAAATATTGCTTTCATTAAAAGAACCAACTTGTCTTTAAAGTTACAAGCACACCGGTTTTGGGGGAATTTGAAAGTTCTTTCTTTAACGGGGTATATTTTAAACGTGTTTCAAGGCCGATATTTATATCTTCTATAGTCCACTCAAGCCCAAGCCCTGCATTAGCACCAAAGGCAGTTTGGTTGGTATCACTGGTTATAGGGGAACTCCATTCATTTTGAACTGTATTGAAATCGCTATAACTTTTATCTATTCTCAAGGAAGTTATATTTGCACCGCCTGTTAAATAAACCCTAACGGGATTTTGCGGATTAAGATAAAAATTAAATAAAGCATTTAAATCATAAATTTGGCCACTTATTTGCGTGTCGCGATCCGTACCTGCAACGGTATAACGCGTACTTTTTTTGGGTAGCATCCCGAAAGTAAAACCACCGCCCCACCAAAACCGATTTGTCAATTTACGCATATAATTTAACCCAAATGAAACACCTGTTCCGGATATTTTAAAATCATCCGGGCCTTCTAAATCGGAAATGTCTACATTTAATTTTGTATTAAGTACGCCAAGATGTAAGGCAAAATAATTTTTACCGTCTTTTCTCTTCTTATTTTGGTCAAAAGATAATGCTTCTTCCTTCTTTTTTTGTTCCTGTTCCGCAGGCGTTAAGGCCTCGGCAGCTGCCAGTTCTTCTTCGGCGGCTTTTATTTGTTCGGGGGTATCTTCATGTGTTTTATAAATATATTTTATTTCTTCCGTTTCTTGTGGTTTTGAAGGAAATACTTTTTCTAAGTCTTCATCAAAACTTAAGCCCGAAGTTCCCATAGTTGTTGCGGTTGCTTTTTGTTTTTTATCTTCTTCTTGGGCTTTTTCTTGTGCTTCCTGTTCTATTTTATTTTCGACGTATTTTTTTTGTTTTGCGGCTTCTTCATAATCATAAATTTCCATTGACGTTATTTGTGCCACA
>JBGVBB010000028.1:0-3654 GCA_045225155.1 Elusimicrobiaceae bacterium | reverse complement strand
ATAAAAATTGTTATCGTTGAACATATCTTTATTATAAGTTATACCGAAATTTGAAAAAGCATATGGTAAAGCATAGTATTTACCGTTTACTTTAAATGTATTACGTGAACTTTCGTCCATTTTATCTTCTATACTTTCATTTTCACCGAATTGCGTAAGTTTACCTTGAACAGTATCGGTAATATCTACCATATCTCCTTGTGCAACATAGTCGTTATAAACCATCTCACCGTCAAAAATAACCTGTGAACGAATAGATTTGAGTTTCGATTGAAGATTCAGTCCGTAATCGGTAAGCGGATCAACAACAATTTGCACACCGGTTTTGCCGTTTAATTGAAAGTTCTCGTATTTCGCTTCAAACTTTTCTATAACGGAATCAAGCCATGCTCTACCGTAACCGTCTTCAATAAGCCCTACGAATAACTGCGTCTTGCTATCGTCCGTAACATTTTCTATTCTCTTCCCGCAACCTATGGCACTAATAGCACCAAGCGTCAGGATTGCAGATAAAACAAGACCTAAAACCTTTTTAAAATACTTTTTCATAATTTTCTCCGTTCTTTTTTATTTATAAATTATCAACAAAAAACGATAATTATATATCCGTCAATATTTGCACCGATATGCTTTTAAAACAATAAAAGAATATATCGTTAATTCCGTTATATAACTTTCAAATCACCTTTCTCAAAAGCCTTATTCCGTCTTCCAGAGAAAGATCTTTTCTGAACACGCTCGAAGAGCCTGCGACATAAATATTAGAACCGGCGCTTTTCATAAGTTTTGCATTTTCAAAACTAACGTTTCCATCTACTTCTATCTCAATATGCTCATAACCATTTATGTCTAAAAATTTTCTTGTATCGGATATTTTCTTCAAAGTCTGCGGTATAAGAGCCTGACCTGCATAACCGGGATTGACAGTCATTAAAAGCACAGCGCAAACATCGTCTAAAACATATCTTATTTCTTCAATGGGAGTTGCGGGATTTAATGCAACTATCGGCTTTGCTCCAAGTCGTTTTACAAGCGACAATGCCCTTTGCAGGTGTACCGTACTTTCGACGTGAATAGAAACCATATCGCCTTCTCCGATCGGAAACCATTCTGCCTTATATTCGGGATTGTTTATCATAAGATGTATATCGAGCGGCAAGTCGGTTTTTTTCTTCAACATCTTACAATAGTCCGTTCCGAGCATAAAATTAGGAACAAATGTGCCATCCATAACGTCTATATGTAAGTATTCGATTTGCGCTTGCTTGAACGTTTTAAGTGTGTCTTCTAATTTAAATGCGTCTACACACATCATAGACGGTGCTATCTTACCTTTCATTATCAATCATCACCTTACAATAAAATTCCTTGTGTTCAGCCATCATCTTTATTGCTGAAAATACATCTTTTATCGCTACCCTATGTGTTATCAGACCGCGAAGTTTTAGTTTACCGTCAGATATTGCATTTACGGACTCTTTCCAGTCGTTTTCCCTTTGTGAAAAAGAAGAATTCCAAGTTCCTTTAAGTATAATTTCTTTTCGTAATATATTTTGCCATGTAGACGGATCTATCGTAACCGCTCCGGAAGGATTACCCATTAATACTATTCTGCCAAAAGGCTCTACTGCGTTTACCGCGCAAATAACACCGCTGCCTGCGCCGGATCCTTCAAGCACCTTATCGACTTTATCACCGTTAAAAACGTAAAATCCGAATTTTTTTACAAAATCAAGTTTATTGCTATCGATATCGGAATAATATATTTTGTCTGCACCAAAACTCTGCGCCCACATTCCCACCATAAGTCCGATAGGTCCTGCTCCTATAATAAGTAAGTTATCGCCCTTTTTAATTTCAAGTTTTTTAGTCGCCGCAAGTGCTACCGAAACCGGCTCACACATAGCACCTTCTTCAAAACTGACGTTATCTGGTAGAAATATAAGATTAAATCTTTTAACGGATATATATTCCGCATATCCGCCATCTCGTCTCGAACCGTAATAATCGTAATTTCTGCATTGTGCGTATCTTTCGTTTGCACACTCGTCGCACTTAAAACAAGGTAGAAGCGGATAGACCGCAACTCTTTTCCCTTCATCTTTTCCCTGCGGATCAAATATTATTACACCGCTGAATTCATGACCGGGAACGGTAGGAAAATGATACGTTCCTTTATGCAAGACTCTTCCCACATCACTTCCGCAAATACCGCAATTTTTTATTTTTACCAAAACCTCATCGTCTTTACAATTCGGCACTTCCATATCTATATAACGCAGATCTCCCACCGCAAATAAGGATGCCGCTTTCATTTTGTTCATTTGTCCAGCCTTCTTTTTATAATTAAAATTTGTTTTTTCCTTTATGAGATTTTAAAACGAGAAACATACGGCATCTATCGATAATCGATATACAGCTATGTTTAATACCTGTAATCACTTCATAATTTTTTTGCCCTATTTTGACACGTTTTTGAACAATAGCTCCATAACATCAAAACGCAAAAGCCTTTTTCTGTTGTTCCAAACATATTTACTACATATATTTTTGTTTTTGATTATTATAATTTGTTGAGCAACCATTGTCAATATATGGCGCAAAAGTTGACAAACAGTCAAAAATATGTTAAAATTCAATCAAACTCGAAATCAATCGTTCATTTTTTTAAGGAGCACGTAAATGTTTTACAATGAAAATCACGACAAAATTATCGAAATACTCGAAAAACGCAATTATGCAACCGTAGGTTATCTTGCGCAAAATATTCACGTAAGCGAACCGACTATTCGCCGCGCCCTTAAAGTTCTTGAAAACAACGGCAAAATAAAACGCACTTTTGGCGGTGCGATTCTTTCTACAGAGATAAATAAGGAAGTACCACTCGTATTACGTGAACAGGAAAATATCGTACAAAAAAAAGAAATCGCATCTAAAGCAATAAGCCACATTCAAGACGGACAACTTATTTTTATAGATGCGTCTTCGACCGCTTCTTATCTAATTGATAAACTTGTGTCATTCAATAATCTTACCATTATAACCAATAGTCCGAAAACATCTCTTAAACTTTCCGAACTGAAAATTAAGAATTATTGTACCGGCGGACTTTTGCTTGAAAATTCTGTTGCCTATGTCGGCTCACATGCAGAAAAATTTATAGAATTTTTTAATGCCGATATAATGTTTTTTTCTTGTCGCGGACTTTCCTTTAACGGCGAACTTACCGATCAATCTATTGAAGAAACACAATTGCGCCAAGTAATGCTATCGCGCGCAAAGAAAAAATTTATGCTATGCACATCGGATAAGTTCGGCAAAACTTATTCTTTTAACCTTTGTCATTATAGAGATTTAACGGGAATAATCAGCGATAAAACGTTCACAATATAAAAAATGTTTCCATTATAAAAACGAAATACTGATTTAAAAGTTTTTGACTGAGATTTACTTAAAAATTTTAGTAAACTACGAGCGGGACGCCTTTTAGGCGTCCCGCTCGTAGTTGGTATCTATATATTTAATTATTTAACGTTTACACTTTTTGCAAGGTTTCTAGGCTTATCAGGTTCGATTCCCTTCACCTGCTCCATTTTTGTGGCTTTTGCCCACTTTGACTGGTAGATTGACTGTGTTTGCAGTCAATCTACCTTT
>JBGVBB010000027.1:0-1950 GCA_045225155.1 Elusimicrobiaceae bacterium | reverse complement strand
TTTTACGCCTTTTTTAGACGAACCGCGCCAACCGGAATTTGACCAGTTTTCTAACCATTTTTCGTTTATTGCGTTAATAACGTACTGAGAATCGCTGTAAAGGTTAACTTCACATGGTTCTTTAAGCGCTTCCAGCCCCTTTATCACCGCAAGAAGTTCCATACGATTATTAGTCGTTTCGTCTTCTCCGCCGCTTATTACCCTTTCAATGCCGTTAAATATAAGAATTGCACAATAGCCCCCAGCCCCAGGGTTACCGCTACACGCGCCGTCCGTGTAAATATCGACGTGTTTCATATAAGTGTTTCCAACTCTTCCGCCCTTTTAACACACGCGGAAACCGCCTTATCTATTATATCACCTAAACTGTTTTCATTATAAACTTTAACCGCTTCAATCGTAGTACCGCCTTTACTGCAAACTGCGGCAATAAGTTCGTCAAGACTTTTAGCGGAATTTTCAAAAATCATTTTACCGCTACCTATCATAGTATTTACGGCAAGTTTTTTAGCGTCTTCGGGTTCAAGACCTTGTCTGACGCCTGCGTCTATTAGCCCCTTTATAAACAAATAAAAGTAGGCAGGCGAACTACCGCTTATGCCTGTTACGGCGTTTAATTTACTTTCGTCAAGCACTACCACTTGCGCAAATGAAGAAAAAAGATTTTTTATAAATGTCTTGTCTGTTTCATTATCAAAATCGGATAAATCAATACCAACCGCACCGTACCCCACGGAACACGGCGTATTCGGCATACAGCGTGCGACTTTAACGCTTTTATTTAGTGTGGATTTAATAGAAGACTTTTTAACGCCAGCCATAATAGAAATAAATTTCTCACACGAAATTTCAGCAATATCTTTTACCGCATTTACAAAATGTTGCGGCTTTACGGCAAATAAAACGTACTCGGCATTGTTAAACACTTCGGCGTTATTTAGCGTTGTCGAAACGCCTAAGTTTGCAAGTTTATCAATAGAGAGTGCGTTTATATCGCTTACTAAAATATCTTTCGGCGCTAAAAAAGACGAGTTTATAGCTCCGCTAATTATTGCGGAAGACATAAAGCCCGCACCAATAACGCCTAATTTAAATTTCTTTTCCATTTTTACCTCATTTTAATTGACTAAAAAACGCTTTTATATTATACTTTAATAGTGCTTTTAGGGGAGTGGCTCAACGGTAGAGCAGCGGTCTCCAAAACCGCCGGTTGCGTGTTCGAATCGCGTCTCCCCTGCCAAAAATATCGGGTTTATAACTCGATATTTTTTTATTGTCATTGATTCGCAACCGTCTCCGCCGATTGCTTACTGCTCCGCTCACGCTACGCAGGACTTCGTCCGCACCGCGTCTCCCCTGCCACGTCGGAGCAAGACTTTTTGTCTTGCTTTTTTGTTTTTACAAAAAAGCAATGACCTTTCAGTCTGCTTCTCCTTATTTCAAAAAATCTTTGCTTTGCAAATCTTTTTTGAAACATTATTACCGATTATCTTCTTTAACTATTTTTGTAATTTTTATTATTTTATAATTTTTATCTTCTTCAAGACATTTTCCGCAGTTGTCGCAAATCTTATTTTTATCCAAATCGCAAAAATCATCTTCGCACTCATTAAACTCGGATACGTCTTTTAAATATTCGGAATACTTATCTTTATCATTCATTTTATTCACCAAATATATTTTAACATATTTTGGCGATAATTAAAAGCAATTTAAAACAAAATTATACAAACAAATGTTTGACTTTTTAAATTTTTTGTGATATTTTTATAATATGAAAACAAAAATAAACGATAAAATCAATAAAGTGTATCATTTCGTAGTCAATTATATAGACAATAACGGCTACCCCCCGTCAATTAGGGAAATTTGCGCTAAACTTAACATTAAGTCCACCGCAACAGCGTATTCGTATCTTGATAAACTTAAAGAGCGCGGGCTTTTGGAGAA
>JBGVBB010000026.1:0-2001 GCA_045225155.1 Elusimicrobiaceae bacterium | reverse complement strand
ATGAAGATTACAAAAAAATCGAAGGTGATGCAACACTTACTTTTAGTGGCACATTGACCGCTAAATTCTAATTGTTTGTTGTTTTGGGAGAACGTTTTATGGCTGATTTTAATAATTCGTTTGATATGAACGGCTGGGGCATCTTTGATTGGGATCGCTTTCCAGGAATGATAGGTTCTTTAATCTTAAATTTGATTCAATGGTTGTGCTTATTTGTTTACTTTTTAGAAAGTATTTTTTGGGCTTTAGTTAGAGGAATTAAAGTTGGCGAATCAAGAAACGGAAAGCCAATTTACAAAAATCTTCTAGATGCAATACTTTTTGATGGAGATAAAATATTTGATTTTAAAAACAATGTCATTGGCTCATTAATGATTCTATTTATAATCATAGGATTGGTATTAATCATTTTAATGAGCGTTATTGCTATTTTTAAAAGCCATTTATCAACAAAAGAGGAAGATAAAAATCCGAAAAACGTAGTTCTTGGCGGAGTTAAAGCTGTAATTTTAATGGTTTTATTTCCAGTTATTATTTACTGTGTTTTAAAGGTGACAAACTCTTTAGTGGATGCAGTTTGCATATATAACAAATTCGATACAGATGTTAAAACATCATTAGCAAACAAAATTTTCTTTATGTTTGCAAATAGCAATGGAAACACTGCTAACTGGTATGACGCAAGCGGTAAGCCATTATTTTCTTTTATGCTTGGTGAAAAAGAATTACTTAGATATGGTGGAGAAAAAGACACACTTTGGCAAATATTGAACTCTGATTCATTGAGATTTGTAGGTAATGATACAGCAAATATTGGTAATTATGATTATTTGTTTGCTATTCTCGTTTTAATTATCTTAATGATTGGTTTATTTAAAGCCATTATGCTTTTAGGCAAGAGAATATTTGATGTTATCGTTCTTTATATCATCGCACCATTCCCGATAGCTTGTGTTCCTAATGATGATGGGAAAAGATTTGAAATATGGAAAGATACGATTGTTTCAAAGATACTGGCATCGTTTGGTATAGCCGTAGCCTTTGCTATATATTTGGTTGTCGTAACTGAATTGGGAGATTTGTTCTCATCAATTTCATCTGATTTCAAAACTTTAACTTTAACTGTCGATGATAATGGAACATTTAATACTGGTTCAATTTTAACGATTGTTTATGTTCTTATTTTAGTGTCTGGTGGACTTGCTATTCCAGCAATGTATACTATGTTGGCAACACTGGTTTCTCAAAACGCAGGACAACTGGCACAATCTGATTTACAAAATGTAAATGCAGATATGGCATTTATGCAAAGAGGAGCACACGCTATTGGAGCGGGAGCACTTTTTGCAGCCGATAAGACTGGTGTTTTAGGACTTGCGAAGAATGTTTTAATGGGTAAAGCAAACCCACAAAATGGTCAAAGCAATGTATCTAATGGGTTAGCTTCTACTTCAAATTCTTTAGGTGGATCAAGTGGCGGTGGTTTAGGCTCAGCATCAAATGGTAGTAGAGGTAAATTATCCGCAGTTGGTCAAGTTACTGGCTTAAATCAAGGCTTAGCGGGTGTTGGCAAAAAAGTATTAAAAGGTGGACTTGCAGTAAGTGCACTTGGCTTAACTGGTATGGGCTTAGCTCCAGCTTTAGCTATTGCTGGTGGTATTGGTATGGCTCAAAGCGGTGGCTTTTTAGGTGCAAAAACTGCTTTCAATAAGATAAAAGATAAAAAAATGACTGCTCAACAACAACAAAAGGAAAACCAAATCGCAGAGAAAGTAAACGAAGCTCTACAAAACTACGGAGATAAAAAGAAACTCGGTTTAATTAACAAAGATATTCAAAAACTTGGTGGTAACCCAGTTGATAGTGCGTTTGTTTTAAATAAACTTCAACAAGATAAGGACGAAAAGAAAGCTAGTGCAATCGCAAAGGACTTGCACGTTGACATTCCACATCCAGAAGTTAAAACAAAAGAAACTCCTAAATCCGCTGATGATAAGTCAT
>JBGVBB010000025.1:0-1823 GCA_045225155.1 Elusimicrobiaceae bacterium | reverse complement strand
CATGCGTTTTCTATGAAGTTTTGATGAAAAGAAAGCTTAATGAAAAAGCAACACCCTGATACATGATAAGAGCATCACAGCTACATTATGAAATAAGCCACGCCTATATTTGATTTGCAAACCGTTAGTGTTTTTTGAAAAATATCGAAAAACCACTTTAGATTTGGGTACCCCTACCGGAATATACAAGTAGAGAGAAAAATTTTTTGTAAATCGACTTGCATTTTAATACCCGTTCCTGTTTATACAAGTGTGGGAAAATTTTTCCAACAGATTTCGGCACCTTGCCGGGGTATATAAGTGAGAGCAAAAATATTTTTGCTTCACCGGTTCCGTTTTTTCACCCTCACGGGATTATAAGAGTGAAGTGAAAAATTTTTCAATTTTTGGTTGCGTTTTTTTGTCCTCGCCGGATTATATAAGTGAAAAGAAAAAATTTTCTCGGATTGTTGGTTGCGTTTTCGATACCCAAATTGTTTATAGTAGGGGGGATACTGTACCGTTCGAAACGTCGGAAAACGATGGAACGGAAATGATTATGGGAAAAGAAAAACGCCCGCTTGTTAGCAGGCGCTGGGAAAACAGCCAGTGGTTCCTCAAAAACGTATTTAATCCGTGTCTTCTTACTTTCCTTTCGGCTTTCTGCTTTTTAAATTATGCCGTAAGCTCGCTGAAAAATCTGCCATGATGCCTGTAAGAACTTCTTTCGGTTTAACGTTGGAGATGCCCGGGTCCGCAACCTTTTCCCGCGCATCCTCCCAGGTCCAGACATTTTGGTTCGTCTTTGTGTTGATCACATCAAACCGGGCCTTCACAAATGCGGCAGGATAATCTCCTGCAGGAATATTGTAAACCTGTTGTTCCTGTATGGTGATGGTCTGCATATGGCCGGTTACGTCTAACACGGTGGTGGTAACCGGAACCATTACCGTTTCCGTATGGGCTTCCACATGTTTTTTCCCGGTATCATATTGCGAAACCGTGCATCTGACCACTAAATCATAATCGCCGGAAGCGAGCCGGGGATTTTCGGCAGACTGCGTTTTCACAGCTTTTGTGTTTGCTACTTCTTTGCCTGCTGCGTTCCCTTTGGCATTGTCCGTGAGCCCGATGTTATATTTTGCTTTGATAAGTTTATCGACAATATCCGCTTTGGCCCGCTCAAAAAACACAGCCTGCGCATCCTTATCCCGGATTCCGTCCGCAATTTCAGGGGCGGCCGCGTAGTCAATACAAATACTTTTGGCTTTCGTAAAATCATAACCCGGATCGATCCATTCGGATTTCTCCGCAAAAGCCGTCGCGGATAAGGCTAACAGGCAACATAAGAAGAAGAATAACTTTTTCATTGCAAGAATACCCCCTTTAAAAATTCCGGTTCAAGTTACCCTGTGTTCGCAGCCTAACGCAGCCTGACGCAGTGTATGCTTCCCTTTGTAATGGTTATCTCAGTTACCAAAATTTTTCCTGCTTTCACAACTCATTGTATCGCATATCCACTTAAACTTCCAGTACTAATTTGCATGGAAAACTGTAAACCTTTTTCGCTTTTTTTGCAACATTTTAAATTTTTTATAAAAACAATCTCATATTTCGCCCCCCTTGCCGGAATAGATAAGTAGAGGGAAAAATTTTTTTCAAGATGTGGTTGAATTTTTTGGAGCTAAAGCAATTATACAAGTAGAGGGATATTTTTAAAATCCGGCTGCATTTTGTCCATCTAAATTGTTTATACAAGTTGATCAATAAATTTCAAGGAGGATACCCATGAACCAAACCCAAATTCAGTACCTCATGAACCTGCCCTACACCGATCCGGGCAA
>JBGVBB010000024.1:0-3042 GCA_045225155.1 Elusimicrobiaceae bacterium | reverse complement strand
CGAAATTTTTAGACATATTAAAACAGAGGACCTATGATAAACTTTAAAAAACAAGTACTTGAAACTTTTACAAAATACGCACAAATTGAAAGCGGAAGTGACCTTAAATCACAAACTACACCGTCAACCCAAACACAGGTTGAATTTGCAAAAGTTCTTAAAGCAGATTTAGAAAAGTTAGGTTTAAAAGATATTAAATTAGCACCTACTTGCCATTTAACGGCAAAACTTCCTGCAAATATAAAGGGTAAATACCCTGTTATAGGTTTTTTGGCCCATATGGATACCTATCCGGAAGGTACAATCGGCCGTAAAGTAAAAGTTTGTTTACACCCTAATTATAAAGGGGGGGAACTTGTAATAAATAAGGAACTTGGGGTTGTTTTGAAACCGGAACTTTCACCTGCTTTAAAAAAATGTGTAGGCCATGATTTGATAACTTCTGCCGGTGATACTTTGTTAGGCACAGATGATAAAGCCGGTATTGCCATAATAATGGAAATGTTGAAATACTTAATTGCACACCCGGAAATTAAACACGGTGATATAAGAATCGCTTTTACTCCGGATGAAGAAATCGCCCGCGGGCCGGATAATTTTGATGTTCCCGCTTTCGGTGCGGATTTTGCTTACACTCTTGACGGTGAATGTGGGGACGGTATTGCTTATGAAAACTTTAATGCCGCAACTATAGACCTTTCTATAAAAGGTGTTTTAGCACACCCCGGCCAAGCAAAAGGAATAATGGAAAACCCTGTAAGAATTTTGGCAGATATAATTTCAAAATGGCCTGAAAATAAACTTGCGGAAACAACAGAAGGCCGTCAAGGTTTTTTAACTTTTACTGAAAGCAAAGCTGATTTTACTACTGCTACGGCAAGTGTGATGGTCCGTTCTTTTGAAGAAGAAGAACTTAAGGCTATGGTTAAAGAACTTGAAGATATTGTAGCGGTTGTTCGTAAAAAATATCCTGGTTCACAAATTGAAGTAAAAACAACTTACACCTATAAAAATATGCGCCCGATAATTGATAAAAACCCCACGGCAGTTAAACTTGCTAAAGATGCTTTTAAAGAATGCAGCCTTAATGCGGAAGGTTCACCGATTCGCGGAGGTACAGACGGGGCCCGTTTAACTTATATGGGTTTAATCACACCCAATTTAGATGCCGGTTACGCAACACCGCACGGTCCATTTGAATGGGCATCATTAGATCAAATGAGCAAGATTATAAATGCGCTCATTTGTTTATGTGAAAAAGCGGTAAAATAGTTTTACTGATATGCAAAAATAAAAACCCCCTCGTATAAAAACGAGGGGGTTTTGTAATATGTGTTTTATTTAACTTCTTTAGATAAAACTACAGGTCTTTCAATTGTTTTTGACGGCTTTACTATAGTTGCACTGCCTTTTGTACCTCTTACGGGTGCAGTCACTTTAGGAGCATCTTTAGGGCCTTTACCTTCTGCACCTTTAGATGAACCTTTTTGACCGCCTTTGTAATAAACAGGATAGCAGCATTTTTTATCTGTTTGGGCCGGATTAGTACAAGGAGGCATATTTTCCGCACCCGGATCTGTACAATAGTAAATACCATTTACTCCACTACCGGATTTGGCACCGCCTTTACCGCCACGACCGCCTACTTCATTAGGTTGCATGCCTACCCAGCAGCAAGCAGGAATTTTACCGTGTATTTCTTGACCATAGAAATCTTCGCAATGTTTAATTGGGTCATATGGTTTACATTGGCTTGGTCCGAAATCAGAACAACGCGGTCTATGAACAATTTGCGGCCAAATAAGTTTCTCGCAAACACCTGGTTCACCACCGGATTTGGCACCGCCTTTACCGCCGCGGTCTCCGCCTTTGGCACTTGTGGGTTTTTGCCTATAGCAGCAATTTCTTTGGGAGCCTTCGGGTAAATCCTCACAATATATTAATTGCCCTTGTTCGCAAACAGGGCATCTTGTGCATACATCTTGATTATGTGCACAGTAAGCAGTACTTACTTTTTTTGTTTGTAAGCACAAAGCATTTGCACTACCTTGAGCGTAAACAGCAACGCTTCCTATAATTAAGGCAAAAGCCATAACTAATATTTTTTTCATTGTTTCTCTCCTTGGATTTTAACTTACGTGATAATTATAACGGAATTTTGAATTTTCGTCAAGTGTCTATTAAAAAATAAACCCCCACTATTATTGTAAAAATAAATTTTAGTGGGGGGAAAAAATTTACTACTTTATTTAGAAGCTTTTGCTCCTGATGCATGACTTACAGATACCGATACAGAGGGAGCAGGAACTGACGGCGTAGCCGGGGCTGCCGGTGCCATTGCTGCGGGTGCTGTCGGTGCGGCTGCTTGTGCTACTTCCGAAGCAGCAGATGCAGTAGGAACGATATGAATCGGTTTCGGTGCCATTGCAGCAGGGACATTGGGTGTAACTGTTGCTGTGGCTTGTGCTTGTTCTGCAACTGAGGAAGGTATAGGATGTGCATGCATAGCAGTGGTTTTGGTTCCTGTTTTTGCAACTGTCTTAATACCTTTATAGTATGGAGGTACACAACATTTATCATTCGGTGTGGATAAAGCATTACATGTAGGCATACCTTCCGTACCCGGGGCACCGCAAGTTACGGCTGCTTGGGCCGTAGTAACAAAAGCAATCGCCATTAATCCGAAAATTACGGCAAATGCCATAAAAAATATTTTTTTCATTTTTATTCTCCTTAATTTTGCTTACAAATTAATTTTAATAGATTTTTGCGATTTCGTCAAGGGGTGAAAATTTGCTTATAATGCGAAAAATTTGCTATCATAAAAATATGATTATATATTCACTCGGTTTTTTATTTTGTTTAGGTTTACTCTTTTACTTTATCGCAAAGTATAAAGAAAGTGATTTGCCGGAAGAAGAATTTCCGTGGGAAGAAGAGGAACATAATGAAGATGACGCCCTTCCGGAAAATAAAAGTGCGGAGGAAAATAAACAAGAACAAACCCCCGTGCAAGATTTCTTTGAAGATGTAAAAGAAGAG
>JBGVBB010000023.1:0-2157 GCA_045225155.1 Elusimicrobiaceae bacterium | reverse complement strand
TGGTAATTGTTAAAAGAGCTTTTAACAAACCAACCATTTAAAACTCCTTTCTTTATTTTTTCTATAATTATTATAACAAAAATTTTTAAAAAAATCAAAATGTCCCTTGTAAAGTCAAGGGACATTTTTTTTATCTTGGAGAGAAGGCGAGTTTTCGCATTGGCTTGTGCTGACGCATACAATGAGCGAAAATTTCTTTTTCAATCATCACATCTTCTAAACCTGTGTGACTTTCTACAAAATTTTCATCACCTATTAAATAGCGATAAATTGTTTCTGCTTTTTCTTGAGGTCTTGGTGTTTTGTGTTTTGTCATAAATCCATTTTCTTTGCACCAACTTCTGTATCCTTTAGTTTTGCAGATTGTATCGTGTGCCATTTTCATAGTATCCCAAAGTGGAATTCCAAAAGGTAAGAAGAAACGATACTTTGATTTTGTAAGATACCTTTGCGTTGTTGAGGTTGAGCGATAATCAAATCTTGCGTTGTGAGCGATACACGCTTTAACATTGTATTCTTTGCAAACATCGTGCAGAATTTTTCTTGCCTTAAATAATGAAACAACTTGACGCTCGCCCTTTGCAATTTCTTCAAAGTATCTTGGTAATTTTTCTGCGTAGTAGGCTGATTTCATAATGTTAGACATTCCGAAAAATACATCTGCAATAATTAAAGAAAATCGTGCGTAAACTTTTCCTCTTTTATCAACGATGGCAAAACCTAAATCATACATTAAAGGGTTGTCTAAACTGTTTGCAGTTTCAGTATCAAGTACGAGGAAATAACTAATTCGTCTGTCAATTTTTTTAAGCATTTTTATTTTCTCCTTTCTGATTTTTACAATTTTATTATAGCACAAAATGTGTGTTTTGTCAAGCACTTTTTTGCCGGACTTTAGTAGGCTAAAGTGTTAGCCTACTAAATTTTGTCTTCTATTGCAGAGTATTTTATGTAATAGTTTTCAAGTATTGCAGTTATCATCTCGCTTTCTTTTTTGTTGTTGCTGAAAATCTGCAAAGTGTAAAGTTCGTTAGGAATTGCTACTGTATAAACAAGTTTAATGTCAAGTGCTTTTAATTTATTTGCTACTTCTACAATAGCGTTGTTTTCACATTTTGCAGTAGCAAGGAAAACCCACTTTTTTTCTTTCTGTATTTTTTCCTCACCAAGTTTAATACAAAATACACCAACGAAATTAACAAAAGCAACTGCAATAATTTTTAATGGGAGTGGAATTTCATACAATGCAGTTATTACAATAATAATTGTATAATAACCATAGCAAAGTGCGTTCATTAAACTTGCAATCCATTTACCACCTTTTACAGTAGTAAGACTTCTTGCAGTATTGATAAGAACATTAACAAAGTTAAGAATGACAAACTGCCAAAACAGTGTTGAAGTGATAAATGTTGTAAACATAATTTTTTCTCCTTTCTTATTACATTATTATAATACTACAATTCAAGGGGAAAGTCAATAGATTATCGTAAAAAAACATAAAAAAACAATTCTTTAGCGAGGTAAAGTGCGGCGCCCGGGCCGAAAGATCTGTTGATCCGGGCCTCGCATCGCCTATTAACGATTTGCGATTTGTGGGAGCATTAAAAAAGGGAGCATTGATGCTCCCTTAATGGTTGAGGTTGTTTACACAACCCTGAAGTAAGCCTTACGCTTTTCCTCAATTCTCTCAACCTTGCCAACTTCCTTGAGCTGACGAACAAGGGCAGATACCCTCTGATTTGAGAGTTCCTCGCCAAAAGGCATCTTCTTTGCGAGTTCAGTAACAGTGTAGAGTCTGTTACTTTCCATGTTTGCAAGGATAATCTCCTTGAAACCCTCGTTTGCTACCTGCGTTTTGGTTGGCTTTCTTTCGCCACTCTTTGCAGACTTCTTCTCAAGGGCAACCTTGATAGAAACGAGCTTTTCTTCTACCTCAGTTGGCAGAGTGCAGTTGTCGAGTACATAAGCAATAGCGTTCTTCTGAGTCATCTTAGTCATGATAGTTTCCTTTCTTGCGAGTCGCAACCTTACTTTGTTTTATCTTGTCTTTATTATAGCACACCTTTGTGGCTTTGTCAAGGGGTTTTTTAAACTTTTTTTATTTTTTTCTTGAGAGATTTTTTACTATCTCTCCCCCTTGCACTATTATAATAC
>JBGVBB010000022.1:0-2526 GCA_045225155.1 Elusimicrobiaceae bacterium | reverse complement strand
GTTACTGTTCCTTGTTGGAACTTCAACGATTTTAAATCAGTTTGCAAGTGTTGTAATTGGGATTTTAATTCCAAAATTTCCTGTGCTTGCTTTGCCGTTGTGTTTAAAGCGGCAATTTTTTGCTGTTGCATTTGTTGCAAGGCTGTATTCAATGTATTGTTTACAGTTTTTAGTTTGTTAATTTGTTCTGAAAGTTGTTTTGTAAACTCTTGGCCTCTTGCAAGTTCCGCTTTAACGTCATTCAACTGTTTACGTAGTTCTTCCGCTTGGTTTTTATAATCTTGACGTTCTTTTTCAATTTGTCTATTTTCTTCTTGTACTTTAGCAAGTTCTTGTTCCAAAATTTCATTGCGATCTTGCAATTTGGAATGTTGATTTTTCATTTCCTCAAGCAAAGCGGTATCTTGGCTGAACATCTTGCGTGCTTTTTCGAGTTCTTGAGAAAGTTCCTGTGTCTTTTGGCGTTCTTTAATTAATTTTTCATCTTCGGTAGGATGCGACAATAACTCTTCTTTGGCATCCTGAAGTTGTTTGTTTAAATATGAAATCGTTTCCTGATCTTCTTGTACTTTGTCTTCCAAATTCCTTATTTTTGCTTCCGCTTCAAGTTTAGCTTTTGCTTTTTCTTGTGTTAATGCGGCAATTTCATTTTGATAGTTAATTTGGAAAGCATTTAATTGTTTTGTTTGGTCTTCAAGTTTATTGAGTAATTTAAGTTTTTCTTCCCTTGCTTCCAAAAGTTCTTTATCGATATTACCCTTTGAACTGAGTAAAGTTGCCATTTGTGTTTTTAAAATTTCCAATGCAGTATTGTTTTCCTGCAAGTTGTTTTGAGTTTGTTGTACTTGGGCAACAGGGATACTGGGTTTTTGTTTAAGAGAATTCAATTCTTGTGTTAATTGATCCCTCTTGGCTAAAAGGTTTTGTATTTCCTGTTTTAAATCTTTGGTTAAATCGTTTTGGGAACTTTTTAATTTTTCGATTTCAGATAAATATCTTTGATTTTGTAACAAAGCATTATCTTTTTGGACGATAATTTTTTTGATTTCTTCGCTTAAATAGTATTTTTCCCTTTGTGCATTTTTGTATTGTGTTTCTAAATTGTTATAGAGTTCTTGTTGCCTTTCGTAAGAATTCTGTGCCTTTTGTAAAGTTTCCTTTAAATTGGCCAATTCGTTTTGGTTGTTTTCCTTAATGGAATCAAGTTCTTTTGCTAAATTATCTGATTTGTTTTTATAATCAGCCTTTTCCATTTCCAAAGATCTTAAATTGTTTGCAAGATCCTGAATCTGTATTTTTAATGAATTGACAAAACTTTCTTCTTGGTGATATTTGGCTTCCGCTCTTTGTAATTCTTCACGCAATAAGGATTCTTCTTGGAAAGCTCTTGTTCTTAAATGTTGGAGTTCCGTGCTTTGCTCCGCCCTTAAAGAATCTATTTTCTGTTCATGTGCTTGTTGGGAAAGTTTTAACGGTGCAAGTAATTCCTCTTGCCTTACTGCAAAAGCGGCCATTTCGTTTTTACTGCGTTCACGTTCAATTTGTAAATTCAAAAGTTGTTGACGGAGTTGTGTTGCTTCTTCTGTTTTGCGGGCAAGTTCTTCTTTGCTTCTGTTTAATTGTTCTGTTAAAGAATTTATTTCATCTTTTTGTAAGAGTAAAGTTCTTTCCGTTTCATGTTTTTTAATATCGGAATCTTGCTTTTCCCTTTGCAAAGCCTGTTGTGCGGCTTCAACATTTTTTAATTGCTGTTCCAAAAAGTTTGTTTTAACTTCTTCTTGTTTTAAAGCCTCTTCTTTAGTGGCAAGCTGATGGCGAAGTTGCATTAAATTTCTTGTTTGTTCGGCCGCATTTTGTAAATAATTTAATTTTTCTTGTCTTATTTTTAAAATTTCATCGTCTACTAGCCCTTTTTCTTGGGTAAGCAATGCTATTTGTTGTTCTAACCCGGAAACTTTAAAGTCCCCTTGTTTGGAACGTTCTTCGGCATGCGAAAGTTGCATACGAAGTGAAAGTAATTCTTTTGTCTGTTCGGCAGATCTGCGTAAATATTCAAGTTTTTCGCTTCTTGAACGTTTTACTTCGCTGTTTAAAGCCAAATTGATAGCTTTTAAACGGGTTGTTTTTTCTCTTAAACGAGCAATTAAGGTTTGGTCTTGTCTAATTAAATTTTCTTCATAGCGTAAACGGGTATTAACAATATTATCCAAACTTCCTTTCAAAGTTTGTATCGCGGAAGATATATTTGAGAAAAATTCTTCATCACTTTTTACAGGTTCTGCTTTTATTTCTTCTTCGTCGTGTTTGTTTAATTCCGATGCAAAAGCGGACTCTTCTTCCTTAATGGCATTTGCCTCATTAAAACGTTGTTGGAGATCACTTAATTTCTCTTCCAAACGTTTGATGGAATAATTTTTATCTTCAGCAGTATCAAAATTGATTTGTTTTCCTTCGTCGTTCGATAAGGAAAATTCACTTTCTTTTGCTTTGTTTATTTGTTCCGCTGTCGGGGGTGTTGGCTTAGCC
>JBGVBB010000021.1:0-1821 GCA_045225155.1 Elusimicrobiaceae bacterium | reverse complement strand
CCTTTGCAAGCAAAGGGGCGGGGAATTAGGGAGAGTACTTTATTAATAAAGTAAAACCGAAAGCGAATATCTGGCAAGTATTTTTGAGGAAATTTTAGTTTTTCTTTGACGACGAGTACCAAGAAGAACGGGAGCGGAGCGACTCTCGGTACTTTAGGAAAATAAAAACTAAAATTTACCAAAAAGAATTAGACAGCAAAGAACGCCGGAAACAGAACTCCAATTAAAAAACCCCTCGGCGGAAACCGAGGGGTCTAAACTAAACTCTAAATTAGAAGCGGACAAAACGAACAACTTTAAGTTCCGCACCGTTCTTCTTGCCGGTTTCGGCAATCAAATCGCGTACTGAAATTTTAGAGTCTTTAAAATAAGGTTGGTCAAGCAAGCAGACATCCTTGTAGAATTTTTTAATTCTGCCGGGGATCATCTTTTCAATTGCTGCTTGAGGTTTGCCTTCGTTCTTGGCTTGTGTTAAGGCGATTTCCTTTTCCTTTTCAACTACTTCGGCGGGAACATCGGCCTCATCCAAATATTGGGCAACCATACCGACGGCTTGCATTGAAAGATCTTTTGCAAATTTCATCATTTCTTCTTTCTTTGAACCGTCACAGGCACCGTTTGATTTGCAAGCAAGTTCCACGAGAGCGGCTTTTTTGTTGTCGGAGTGCAAGTAGTAATTCATTAAGCAGCTGTCTTGGCCCAAAGTCCAGCAAATGGCCTTTGTAAAGGAAACATTTTCCCCAAATTTCGGGGCAAGTTCATGAATCATTGCTTTGATGGTTTCGTCTTTGGTGTAATCTGCAACAGTCGGGTTTGCAAGCATATAGTCTGCAATTTTATCGACTAAGGCAATAAAATCCGGGGTTTTGGCAACGAAGTCAGTTTCACAACCAAGATATGCCATAGCAACGGTTTTACCGTCGGCAGATGTTTTGATTGAGATTCTTCCTTCCTTTGTTTCGCGCCCGGCACGTTTTGCCATATCGGCAAGGCCTTTTTTGCGAAGGTAAGTTACTGCGGCTTCAACATCATTATTGTTTTGTGCCAACGCTTCCTTGCAAGCACCGAGGCCGGCGCCGGTCTTTTCCCTTAAAATTTTGATTTGTTCAAGTGACATTTTTTACTCCTTATTTCTGTTTGGCGGCGAGGGCTTCTTTTTTAGCCTTTTTTTCTTCGCGGCCGTGTGCCTTTACTTCAGGCTCAAGTTCTTCTTCCTCTTCTAAGGTTTCTTCCGTAACATCTCCGCCGATTGCTTTTTTAAATGCTTCTGCAAGAATCGGGTTTTCAACTTCCTTTTCTTCTTGAGCATTTTCTGCGGCCGGGGCGGCTTCTTCACCTTCTTGGGTTACTACGCCGTTTGCTTCGTTGCGGCCTTCGATAATAGAATCTGCAATAGCGGCGCAGAATAATTTGATTGCGCGTGCTGCGTCATCATTGCCCGGTATTGGTACATCAATATTATCCGGATCGCAGTTTGTATCGCAAACGCCGACGACGGTAATGCCTAAAGTTTTTGCTTCGCGGACTGCACCTTGTGTATCCATCGGGTCAATTACGAAGAGGATATTAGGCAAAGTGCGCATATCGCGGATGCCGCCCAAGAGTTTTTTGAGGCGGTTCATTTCTTTTGTTAAGCGGGAAGATTCTTTTTTGGAAATTGCTTTCAAAACGCCTTCTGCTTCCCATTTTTCAAGTTCGGTTAATCTTTCAACAGATTTGCGGACTGTTTGGAAATTGGTTAAAGTTCCGCCGAGCCACTTTTCACTGATGCAAGGGCAATTTGCTCTTTCGGCTTCAACTTTGATTACATCTTGTGCTTGT
>JBGVBB010000020.1:0-11662 GCA_045225155.1 Elusimicrobiaceae bacterium | reverse complement strand
ACAACAAAAGAACTTATGCCCCGCGGTAAAAGAACTGACCGCGAACTTGCCAACATGCGTAAAAAACTAAAAGAAGCCACCACCTTAATTGCAAGGCGCGAAAAAGAAATTACCGCCCTAATGATGAAATTAAAAAACAGCAAATTAAGCCCGGCTTTGGAAAATAAATATACCACCGCTTTGCAAGCTAAACAAAAAGAAGTTGTTGACAGAATTACAAAACTTAATTTAAACCAAAACAAAATCAAACGTTTAACCAACAAAATCAAAGATTTGGCTGAAAAGCTTGAAAGTTGCAGAAATGATATGGAACGTTTTGATAATTATTTCGTTCCGCTTAAACAAGCACAAAAACTTTTAAACCAATATAAAAAGAAAAAAATTACCGAAAAGCAATTAATTGCCCAAACCCATGCAGACAGTGCCGAACAACTTGAGAGAAGCATTGAAAATATTTTAAATACACAAAGGCGTTATGACCGTTTAATGCAAATTGTTCCGATGACAGAAAAAGACTTCTCAATTTTAAACGAACGTATTGATAATTTTGAAAATGCTATTTTGCAAGATAAAGTTAAACTTATTCGTGCGAACTTACGTTTGGTTGTTTCTATTGCCAAAAAGCATGTCAATTCAAGTTTGGAACTTTCAGATTTGATTCAGGAAGGCGGCCTTGGTTTAATGAAGGCTGTTGAAAAGTTTGAATATAAACGCGGTTTTAAATTCTCAACTTATGCAACTTGGTGGATACGCCAAAGCATTAACCGCGCTATTGCAGACCAGGCAAATACAATCCGTATACCTGTACACATGAAGGAACTTGTTTCCAAATTAACAAAAGCAGGCAACAAAATCCGCCAGGAACAAGGGCGTGAACCGGATGTTCAAGATTATACAAAAGCCATGCACCTTTCTGCGGAAAAAGTTAAAAGCATTTTAAAAATTATGCAGGACCCTGTATCACTTTCCACCCCAATCGGCGATGACGAAGATACAAACCTTGAAGATTTTATTGAAGATAAGACAGGGCCGAACCCGGCTGCTTCAACAGCGGAATTCTTACGCAAGCAAGAAGTTGCCGATGTTTTAGCTAAATTAACCGAGCGTGAAGCAAAAATTATTAAACTTCGTTTCGGTATTGATTCCGGTTATCCTCGTACTTTGGAAGAAGTCGGCAAAATGTTTAATGTTACGCGTGAACGTGTAAGACAAATTGAAGCAAAGGCCATCAGACGCTTACGCCATCCAAGCCGTGCAAGGCAATTAAAAGATTACGATGACCGCAGCGGCAATTAAATATTACTAACTTTACAAAGTATTGTAATTTTGTTATTATTTAAAAAAGGAGTAAAAAATCTAATGTAAGTCGGAATGTCGGCTTAAAAAAATTTAATCTGTTTTTGGGACCGTATAAAGAATACGGGGGCTTGAAAAGGCTCATAGTAGCTCCAAAAACAGCTGTTATAGGCACTAAATCAACGGCCTAATTACCCGTTGATTTAGTGCCGAGTGTTTACCCCATTGCGGGTAAACCACGGCTGTTATATGAGGGTTCGCTACTATGGCTCAAGTATACCAGCCGTTTTTATTGGCTTAATTATTTATACGATTTCCAAATACAAATTATTGGAGATTGTATGAATAAAATAAACATCTGTTTTGCTACTGATAATAATTATGCCAAATATATGGGCCTTGCATTAATGTCCATATTAAAAAGTGCGAATAAGGAAGATAATTTACATTTCTTTATTTTAGATAATCAAATTAAACAAGAAGAAAAAAACAAAGTAGCCACTCTACAAAAAATCAAACCTTTTGAAATTACTTATATACCGGTAAATGATAAGACATTTGCAAATCTTTATCTACATCAAAAAGGCTTATCCCCTACGGCCTATGCTAGATTTTTAATCGCTAAGTTAGTTGATGAAGACAAAGTGTTATATCTTGATTGTGATATATTCGTACGTAAATCTCTTGCCCCATTATTTAATACAGATATTTCTAATTATTATATTGCTGGTGTTTTAGATTTTGCTGTAAAAAAATCATATTTGATTTCTAAATTTAAGGATAAAGATTTATTTGGCAGTTATTTAAATTCCGGAGTTTTATTAATAAATAATAAAAAATGGAGAGAAGAGAGTATAACTGATCTCCTTTTCAAATATGCTAGAACTCATAGCGGTATTTTGCATTATGCCGATCAAGACTGCTTAAATTATCTTCTTCATTCAAGAATATTAAAAGTGGGGGTTACTTGGAATATGTACAATCACTATTATGACCCTTATTTGGTTAATAAACAATCTAATAAAAAAGAAATTATAGAAGCACAAAAAGATCCTGCCATAAGGCACTTTAAACCTTGGAAAGCAAATAATATTCAAGCATTTAGGGAAGAATATATAAAAATGATGAAGGAATCCCCTTGGGCAGAATTTATACCTAAAGATGATTTATCTTTTATCAAATTTTTGAAGATTCTTTGGAAATATTGGCTAAGGTACCCCATATTTTTCCTAACGCCCAAGTTTTACATCCGTGTAAAACATTTGAGATTTAAAAATACTATTTTAAGGGTTATTGATTAAGATACAGGAGAAACAAATATGGATATTTTCACTTATATGCAACAAAGAACAGAAAGATTAATGCGAAAATACTCACTTTGTCCTCGCTATATGGCTTGGCGTATTATGTGGGTTTCGTTTGCAGCTTTATTTAAAAAGAATATCCCGCATCTTCCAAAGGCACAAGGATTACTTTTGCATGTTCAAAAAGCTTCCTTCAAGTTGTTAAAGGAAATAAAGCGTATTTGTAAAGAAGAAAATCTTGTATATTGGTTAGATTTCGGGACTTTACTTGGAGCAGTACGTCATGGAGGGTTTATTCCTTGGGATGATGATATTGATTTATCTATGCCTCGCACAGATTATGAACGTTTTATAAATATCTTTAACCAAAAGACAAAAAATTCACAGTTATATGCTGAATATACTTTTGATGCTAGAAGGTCTAGCGTTATTTTAAAAGTAAAACATAAAAAGATTCCCCATGTGTTTGTAGATATTTTTGCAATAGATTTTTGTACAAAAAAGATGGATAACAGAGAAAAATTATATTTTACTGATAAAATAAAAAAATTAGCTAAGCGTAAACCTGTACCGGAAAAGAGCGAATACACAGCAAAAATGTTACATAAAGATTGTTTAATTCAACGCAAACAAATACCCAATATAAAAAATAATATCCCTGCAAAAACAGTTTTTTACGGAATAGAATTTTTACATAAGGGACATAAATACAATGTCTTTGATTATGAAACAATTTTCCCTTTAAAAACTATTTCTTTTTGTGGGCTATCTTTCCCTTGTGTCGCAAAACCGGATATTTATTTATCCCAATGCTTTGGAAATTATAAGAAATTACCTACAAAATTACATTTTCATTCGTTAGAGGCTACTTTTCAAGATGGAGAAAAAATAGCCTTGCAAGAATTCGTGGAGGAAAAATGAAACGTATTTTAACTTATGGGACTTTTGATTTATTACATTCGGGGCATATTCACCTGTTACAAAGGGCAAAAGCCCTAGGGGACTATTTAATAGTCGGTCTATCTACGGATGAATTTAATAAAATGAAAAATAAAACGAGTTATTATCCTTATTCTGTACGAAAGTTAATTTTGGAATCTTGTCGTTATGTGGATTTGATTATACCAGAAAATAACTGGGAACAAAAAAAATCTGATATATTGTTATACCAAGCAGATGTATTTGTAATGGGGGATGACTGGCAAGGAAAATTTGATTTTCTTAAAAAATATTGTCAGGTCATTTATTTGCCAAGAACTCCTGATATTTCAACTACAAAAATCAAACAAGATATGGGTTTTATAATCAAAAAATAAAATACTTATAGGAGAATATTTATCTACTTCGACTTTAAAAAATAGGCCCCGAAAAGGGCCTATTTTTAATAATATTTTAGATGCACTAGTATGTTTATTTCCATCCGCAACCCCAAGTACCAAGTTCTTTATTAAAATGCCAAACGCCACCGCCTTCTCTACATTCTCTTTCTGCATCGCTCATTTCACCATCGTTGAATTCGCATCCTTCACTTATGGAATATTTTCTCTCTTGGGCCCATCTGCATATATCTTTTCTATCTTTTTCATCACCTTGAATATCGATACTCCAGTTATTGGAATTCTGATGTCTGGATAAGTAAATATAAGATTCACCAAAGAAAGATCCGTCTTCAGTTTCTACATAACATTCGCCACTACTCCAGCAACCTGCCCAATAATTAGTTACATTTGCTATACACATTGTCGAATCAGAATTACAATCACCGGGCATTTCGATATCTCCAACCCCTTCACTGCCGGTAAACCACACATCTTCCGTAATAGACCAATTGTTTGCAGTCGTATAAATATCTATGTTTTTCTTCGCAGCATCCACTATTAGGTCTAATTCGGCTAATTTCGCTTTGCGAACTGTCCTGTTGTATTGCGGAAGTGCAACAGCTGATAAAATACCGATAATTAAAACAACTACCATCAATTCGATTAATGTGAAACCTTTATTTTTCATAATCCCTCCTATGCTTCAATAAATTTAGGGATGTTTTTAGGCACACCTATGCCTATACATATTATAACGGTAAAACGACTTATTGGCAAGGGTCAGTAAGTAAAAAATAACACGTAAAAATATAACACCGTTTGCACTAAAAATGCTAAAATATATATGTATTCTAATCTTAAGGAGATTCACATGTCACAAAAATTAACAGCAATGGACGGCAACACAGCAGTTGCACATGTCGCCCATGCTACCAATGAAGTTATTGCAATTTACCCTATCACCCCGTCATCAACAATGGGTGAAATCTGCGACGCAAAAAGCGCAAAAGGGGAAACAAATATTTGGGGCAATGTCCCTGTTGTAGCGGAATTACAATCCGAAGGCGGTGCTTCCGGTACAGTACACGGCGCATTATCTGCCGGTGCTTTAACCACAACTTTTACCGCTTCCCAAGGTTTACTTTTGATGATCCCCAACATGTTCAAAATTGCCGGTGAACTTACACCGACCGTTTTCCATGTTTCCGCACGTGCTATTGCAACACACGCACTTTCAATTTTCGGCGATCACAGTGACGTCATGGCCGTCCGCCAAACCGGTTGGGCCATGCTTGCAAGTTCCAATGCCCAAGAAGCTATGGACTTTGCATTAATCTCCCAAGCAACAACACTTGAAGCACAAGTTCCTTTCTTACATTTCTTTGACGGTTTTAGAACATCACACGAACTTAATATGGTTGATGTAATCTCCAAAGAAACAATGAAGGAAATGATTGATGATAATTTAGTCGCAAAATACCGCGAAAACGCAATGAACCCCGAACACCCGACAATCCGCGGTACCGCACAAAACCCTGATGTTTACTTCCAAGGCCGCGAAGCCGTAAACAAATACTACTTAGCAACACCTAAAATCTTAAAGAAATATATGGATAAATTCGCCAAATTAACCGGCAGACAATATGATTTATATGAATATGTCGGTGCAAAAGATGCGGAAAAGGTCGTTGTAATTATGGCCAGCGGTGCAGACGTTGCACAAACCGCAGTTGAGAATATGAAAGGCGAAAAAGTCGGCGTACTTAAAGTTAAACTCTTTAGGCCTTTTGCCGCAGAAGACTTTATTAAAGCCTTCCCCAAAACAGTTAAGAAAATCGCAGTTTTTGACAGAACAAAAGAACCCGGTTCAATCGGCGAACCTTTATTTGAAGATGTTTGCGCCGCTTTCTTAACCAAAGAAGCAAAGAAAAAATTTGCAACAACACCTTTAATCATCGGCGGAAGATACGGTATCGGTTCCAAAGAATTTACACCTGCCATGGTAAAAGCCGCTTTTGATAACTTGGATGCAAAAGAACCTATTACAAGTTTTATCGTCGGTATCAATGATGACTTGGGCGGTAAATCTTTAAAAATCCCTGCTTTCAAAACCTCCGCAACAGACGGTACATTTAATGCTATGTTCTACGGTTTAGGTTCTGACGGTACAGTCGGTGCAAACAAAAATACCATGAAGATTATCAGCGCAAAAAGCGATAACTATGCACAAGGTTACTTCGTTTATGACTCCAAAAAATCAGGTTCAATGACAACTTCACACATCCGCTTTGGTAAAAAATATATTCGCGCACCTTATTTAATTGAAGAAGCAGACTTTATTGCCTGCCACCTTTTCTCATTCCTTGAAAAATATGATATTCTTCATAATGCCAAAGACGGTGCAACTTTCTTAATCAATGCCCCGTATAAAGCGGAAGAAGTTTGGGATAAATTACCCAAAGAAGTACAAAAACAAATCATTGATAAAAAACTCAAAGTTTACACTATTGATGCTTCCCATATTGCCATGAAAACCGGTATGGGTTCAAGAACAAACACCATCATGCAAACTGCTTTCTTCAGCATTTGCGGTGTAATTGAAAAACAAGTAGCAATTGACGCCATCAAAGAAGCTATCAAGAAAACTTATTCCAAAAAAGGCGAAGAAGTTGTTAAGAAAAACTATGCCGCAGTTGATGCTTCTTTAGACGGTTTACATGAAATTAAATATCCTAACAAAGTTACTTCAAAAATTTCAATGCAATCCCCTGTTCCTGCAGATGCACCGGAATTTGTAAAAGATGTTTTGGGTAAAATGATTACCTATCACGGTGATACTTTACCTACATCAAAAATGCCGAAAGGCGGTGTTTTCCCGACAGGTACCACACAATATGAAAAACGCAATATTGCTTTAATGTGCCCATCTTGGGATCCGGAAACCTGCATACAATGCGGTATTTGCTCACTTGTTTGCCCGCACGCAGCAATCAGAATTAAAGCCTATCAGGAAAAGGAACTTGCCGGCGCACCTAAAACATTTAAATCAGCCGACGGTAAAGCCGATCTTGCCGGCCTTAAATTTACAACACAAGTTGCTGTTGAAGATTGTACCGGTTGCGGTGCATGTATCGTAAACTGCCCGGCCAAAAATAAACAAGATCCGAGCAAAAAAGCCATCAATATGGTTGAACAACTTCCTTTAAGAAAACCTGAAAGCGAGAATTTTAAATTTTTCTTAAACATCAAATCAGCCGATGTTAAAACCAAAAAAGAAACAGTTAAAGGTTCACAATTACAGAAACCTTTATTTGAATTCTCCGGCGCATGTGCAGGCTGCGGTGAAACACCTTATGTTAAACTCTTAACCCAATTACACGGTGATCACCTTGCAATCGCAAACGCAACAGGTTGTTCCTCAATTTACGGCGGTAACTTGCCGACAACCCCATATTGCAAACGCGATGACGGTAAAGGTCCGGCTTGGGCAAACTCCTTATTTGAAGATAATGCGGAATTCGGCCTTGGTATCCGCTTAGCATATGACCAACTTTTCAGTGATGCTATCGCACAACTTAAAGAAATCAAAGCCGAAATCGGTGATGACAAACTCGTTGATGAAATCATCAATGCCCCGCAACATACAACAGCCGAAATTGATGCACAACGTGCAAGAGTTGCAACCTTAAAAACCAAAACCAAAAATGAACGCATGCTTGCTTTGGCAGATTATTTAGTTAAAAAATCTGTCTGGATCTTGGGCGGTGACGGTTGGGCCTACGATATCGGTTACGGCGGTTTGGACCACGTTTTAGCAAGCGGTAAAAATATCAAAATTATGGTAATGGATACCGAAGTTTATTCTAATACCGGCGGTCAAATGTCAAAAGCAACCCCGATGGGTGCAGTTGCCTTGTTTGCCGCAGCAGGTAAAGCAATGCCTAAAAAAGACCTTGGTATGATTGCCATGACTTACGGTAATATCTATGTAGCACAAGTTGCATTGGGTGCAAATATGAACCAAACCGTTCAAGCACTTGCCGAAGCGGAAGCCTATGACGGCCCGGCATTAGTAATTTGCTACTCACATTGTATTGCCCACGGTATTGATATGAGCAAAGGTTTACTTGAAGCCAAAAAAGCAGTTCAAAGCGGCCGCTGGATCTTGTACCGCTTTAATCCTGCTTTAAAAGCACAAGGTTTAAATCCGCTTAAAGTTGATAGCGGCGAACCTATTATGCCTTTGGCCGATTATCTCGGTGGCGAAACACGTTTCAAAAATCTTGCAAAGATGAACCCGGAACGTGCGGCAGCCTTAACCAAGATTGCCGAAGAAGAATACGCCTATAAGCGCAAACTCTATAAACAACTTGCTGCTTTACCGGTGGAAAAAGAAACAGTAAAATAGTTCTTTTTTGAAACAAAAACCCCCTGTGAATATCACAGGGGGTTTTTATATAAATCAATATATATTTACATTTTTTGAGCTTGTTTTTTTTATTTTTACGGTTATAATTATATTATATAGCACTGCAAGTGCTATAAGTAAGGAGAGAGTTTATGAAAATAAATAAAAGGGGTTTTACTCTAATAGAAATATTAGTAGTTGTACTTATAATCGGCGTACTGGCAGCAATTGCAATACCCGGTTATCGCAGAGCTGTTGAGAAATCAAAAGCAACGCATGCTGTCGCTGTATTAGGTGATGCTGTAAAAGCGGAACAAGATTTTCTACTTGCTTCTAATAAATATACAAGATTTTGGGATGACCTTGTAATCAGTCAACCTGATATGGTTGCTGGTGCCGTTTATTGTTTGGGCGGGGCTAATACAGAAAATCAGGATGATTGCGGAAATGATAGTTTATATAAAGTCAAATTAACAGTTGCTGCAGATAATAACAGCGTTGTTATGGCAACGCGTATGCCAAATAATCCATACGGTGATTACAAATTATTTAAATATATGAGCGGTGACCCAAATATTTATTGTAAACCCGCTACCACTTTACCAAGTGATATTTGTACAATATTAGGTTTTAGAACGGGCATATTACCAAATACAAAAAATATAGATAGGGAAGAAGAATTCGAATGTGGTGATGAATTGCCTAGGTGTAGTGATATTACGGTACCTAGAGGGGCTGCCTCCGATTGTTTAGGAGATCCAAGTGAATTCTCTTGTAAAAGAATAACATATGATGACGGCTCATTGGAAAGACATACTTATTACTCCAATGACGATCTGTCTGAAATATTTACTTATGACACTAATGATATAATTACTTCCCAAAGAAGTTTTAATGAAGAAGGAAATGTACGTAGTATGTCTTTCTTTACAAATGGGAATGATGTTTTGGATTTTGCTCGTAGTGATCCGGCAACCGGACAAAACTATAATATTAGGACTTGGGAAGACGGGCATTGGTCAGAGTTAACGGGTTTTTACCCGGATGGATCTGTAAATGATTATAGAAGTTGGGACAGTTCAAAAGGACGATGGGCATATTGGGTCCAATATAATACTGATGGAAGTATTAATAAATTCACTTGTTATACTGCTGCATGTGGCGGTTCAGGTAGCTGTACAGGGGCGGCTTGTGCTACTTCTGCATATTCCAGTTATATACCGGATCCATCCTCATTAAAGACATATAATCAAATTTTAACAGATGACCAAATATCACAAATATGTCAAAATCAAAATGATATTTCTTTCTGCTAATAAACAAAAAACTACCATGGGTTTTCCATGGTAGTTTTTTTATGTCAAAAATTTAACACTTGATGTCCCAGGAAAGTGGGCCGAAAGTATCTTCCAAATAATGTGTTAAATTGCCGTTTAAAGTTATTTTGTAAGGGGTTTGAATAAGGTGCTTTTTATCACCTTCGCAAATATCAAAATAAACCTCGCATAAACCTTTGCTTTGCGCAAGCAACCCTTTTAATTTAAGTAGTTGCGCATTATTTACATTTTTAGGTAAGTGTATTGCTAATTTTTTTGCCTTACGGGAAATTAATGCAAAAGCAGGTTCCACGCCGGACACAGTAATTTCCGCCCTGGCAGACATATCGTCACCTTTAATCTCCCCACGCACTATCAGTGCATGGTTTACAGCAACACTATCTGAAATTTGTGCCCAAACTTTACTGAAAATATTGGCAGTCAAAGAATATTTTTCATCTTCAATAGTTATTTGCGCCCAATTTTTCTTATCTTTTGTTTGGCGTTTTTTAAGGCGTGTTACAATGCCGGCTACGGCAACTGTACCGGTTGTCGGGTGTTCATTTATTTTTGTAATGCTGTCTTTTAAAATCTTATCTAAATGCCTTTGATATTTTGCAAGCGGATGGCCTGAAAAATATACGCCCAAAACTTCCCTTTCATTATTAAGCATTTGGGTATTTGTCCACCTTTCTGCTTTAATTTCTTGGGCTTTAGGTTTGCTGAAATTTACCATTTCATCGCCGAACAAACTCATGGTTGCTTCTTTCTTTTCTTCATTGATGTCATCAACCTGCTTTACAGTACTTTCAATATTGGCAAGAAGGTTTGGGCGGTTGATTTCGGGTTTAACATCCGGGTTTACTGAGTCAAATGCACCGGACATCACCAAAGATTCTATGGTCTTTTTATTTACTTGGTCGGAGTTAACTTTACTGCAAAAATCAAATAAATCTTTAAATAATCCTTTTTCTTCGCGTGCTTTAACTATGACAATAGTTGCTTCAGTGCCGACATTTTTAATAGCACTTAATCCGTAGCGTATGGCCTCTTTTCCGTTTGGTAAAGTTTCTACACTGAAATCGCTGAAAGATTTTTGTACATCGGGAGGTAAAATTTCAAAGCCCATTTTGCGTGCTTCTTCCAAATAAGTGGCAATTTTATTTTCCTTATCTGTTGCACCTATTGCGTTGTGGCCTATTTCGTTTGTAAGTGCCGCGCACATAAATTCTATAGGGTAATTTGCTTTTAAATAAGCTGTTTGATAAGCCACCAAAGCATAAGCAACCGAGTGCGATTTATTAAAACCGTATTCGGCAAATTTTGCCATTTGGTCAAAAATTTTAGTGGAAGTCTTTTCAGGGCAATTATGGGCTTTTGCACCTTCAATAAATTTAGTGCGGTAACCTTCCATGATATCAATTTTCTTTTTACCCATTGCCTTGCGGAGTGAATCCGCTTGCCCCGGTGTAAAACCGCTTAATGCTTTTGAAACTTCCATAATTTGTTCTTGGTAAATCATGGTTCCGTAAGTTTCCGCCAGAATAGGTTCCATCAATTTATGTTCCACAGTAACGGCTTCAAGACCATGTTTTCTTTTAACGAAACTGTCCAGCATACCGCTTTGCATAGGTCCGGGGCGGTACAGGGCCACCAAAGCCGAAATATCGCTGAAAGCGGACGGTTTTAAACGTTTAACCAGGTCTTTCATGCCGGAACTTTCAAGTTGGAATACACAAGTTGTGTCCCCTTTTGCAAGGAGTTCAAATGTCTTTTTATCATCTGTCGGGATATTGGCTATATCAATATCTATTCCGCGTAGTTTCTTTACAAGTTTTACGGCATTATCAATAACGGTTAAAGTGCGAAGGCCCAAAAAGTCAATTTTAAGTAAACCCATGTCTGAAACGGTGTTACCTTCGTATTGCGTTGTAATAATATCTTTTGCACCTTTTGCAAGTGGGGTATATTTTGTAACTTCTTCTTTTGTAACTAAAACACCTGAGGCATGCACCCCGG
>JBGVBB010000019.1:0-4265 GCA_045225155.1 Elusimicrobiaceae bacterium | reverse complement strand
TTTCTTCTTGTGAATTTTCACCGGTAAATTTACCGGTATTTACGTCAATAGCACATAAAGATTCCGCTTCCTGTATGATAATACTTCCGCCGTTTGCCAAAGGAATTTTGATACGACGCATACGTTCAATTTCCTGATCAATATTGTAGGCTTCAAAAATCGGAGTTTTACCGGTATAAAGTTTAATTCTGTCCACAAGTTCCGGGGAAATTTTGCTAACGAAATCAACCACTTTATCGTAATCTTTTTTATTATCAAGCATATAGAGGCGGACATTTTCCGTCAAAATATCCCTTGAAACTTGCAGGACGCTGCCCATATCCTCATGCAACATTGACGGGGCCGGTTGGTTTTCAAAACGTGTTATAATTGTTTTCCATTGGCGGTACAAGTATTTGATTTCCTTTTCAAGTTCTTCATCGGTTGCGTCTTCCGCTTCGGTGCGAACTATACAACCCATACCCTCAAGATATTTTTCCGCCAAACGTTCAACATAATCGTTTAACTGATCGCGTCTTTCAAGGTCTTCAATATTTTTTGAAACACCGACATATTTTTGATTCGGTGTTAAAACCAAATATCTTCCTGGCAAAGTAACATCCATAGTTACTTTCATGCCTTTTGTGCTGATACTGTCTTTAACGACCTGAACCATAATTTCTTGGCCTTTATATAAAATTTCATCAATGGGTTTTTTACCACCTTCAATGGTATCTGTTATATAAAGGTAAGCATTTTTTTCATAACCTATATTTAAAAATGCGCTGTTAATACCGGGCAAAACATTTTCCACTGTGGCCTTATAAATATTGCCGACAAGGTTTAAAGAAGTATTTCTTCTATCCCACAAGAGTTCCACTAAAACGCCGTTTTCCAAAATAGCAATTCTTGTTTCTTCAAATGCGGTGTTGACTAAAACTTCGACTTCCGTTTTACCGTCATCATTAAGATAAGCCGGCTTGATAGGCTTATCTTCTTTTACTGCTCTTACTGCTTTAAGATGTGACCTTTTCATTATTTCTCCCGCTTATAATGGTTGTAAAACCCCGTTTTTATCTACCCAATAAAGGGCTGTGCGAATGGCTTTATAACCCTCCTTCTCAACATCCAACCCGAGCGACTTCAATAACTCCTGCACAGGCTTAAAACTTCCCGAAGGATTAAGCTTTATTATTATTTTAATTTCATCAGCGTCTAAACGCTCTATACTATAAAGGTGCTCTCTGTCCGCTTTAGGACACGAGGAAAGCGCCTCACTTATACTGCCCCTAACACCCGTAACTTGATAGCAAACGTGACTTATTAAATTTTGCACATTACTCAAGTGATAAGGCAATGATTCAACTTCCTTTAAAACAAAACCGCTACCCTCTAAAAACGGCATTAGTTTTGCTTTTACTTCCTTTGGGCTTATGTAATTTTTAAGGAAAACTTCCGCAATCTCCGTTTGGCTTTCCTCTTCTTCCAAAGCCCCTGAATAAACGTATACTCTTGGGTGGTTTTTCTTCTCAATATAATCTAAACCACTTTGAGTTACCGCACTTGCCAAAATCTGTATAAAATTATGGCAAGTAAAACCCGCTGCTTTATTTAATTTTAATCTGTATCTAAAAGCGGTATCTATATCTATCATAGCATTTTTTTAGATCAAAGAAAGGCGCCTAAAATATACACCTTCCACCAAACCAAGTGCCCACATGCTGGAAACCAAATTTGACCCCCCATACGATATGAAAGGCAAAGGAATACCCGCAACGGGCACAATTCCGATAAGCATACCGAAATTAAATACCATATACACGAAAAATATAGCAAAAATACCCGCGCAAAGCAAATAACCGAACAAATCACTGGAATTTCTTGCTATAAAAACTATACGCCATAAAATTAAAACATACAACCCCAAAACAAGTAAGGTACCGAGAAGGCCCTTTTCTTCCCCTAAAATTGCCAATATAAAATCTGTATGCCTTTCAGGTACAAAGCCCAGACGTGATTGTGTACCGGAGAAAAATCCTTTTCCTAATACCCCCCCGGAACCCATTGCGATTTGAGCTTGCAAAACATTATAACTTGCACCTTTAGGATCTGCAGATGGTGCTAAAAAAGCCTCCACCCTTTTACGCTGATAAGACTTTATATGTTTATTAACAAAATATCCGCTAAAAAAACCACCGACGATACTTAAAGCCAGAACCATCGTCAGCCAAAAGGAAACAACTATACGAAAATATCTAAGTACGAACCAGGCAAGTGTAAATAAAACCAGTATAACCCCGCTAAAAATTAAACAGGGAATAATATCAAAAGAAAGAGAATTTATCCAACTTAAAATTACGGAATTATCTAAAATTTCAGGATATAAACTTATATATGTCCAAAGAATTGGGAAAAGCCCCGCCATCAACCCAAAAGCAAAAATTAAAACAAAATAGTATGCATCTACACCGGCAACAAAAAATAAAATAAGTAATGAAGGTGCCGTGACAACTATAGAAGAAAAATCCGGTTGCATCATTATGAGGCCAAAAACCGGTAAAATAAACAAACCGGACAATGCAAGTGTTTTAAAAGTTTTTATTTGACGTGGCCTACTTGCTAAAAAAGCTGCTGTTATAACAATCAAAGCGATACGGCAAAGTTCCGCCGGCTGAAAAGAAAACCCGGCAAACCTAAACCAAGAATGTGAACCGCGAGCGACAATACCGAAAGCAAGCACGGCAACAAGTAAAAATATTACAAAAGCATAGAGTTTTTTATAATGCTCTGCATAAATTTGATAATTAAAAAGCCAACCGAAAATAAAAGCCGAAACAGCCACAGGTATAGCTACTAAGTGTGTACTCATTATGGATGACATTTCTTTCATACCGCTGACGGCAGATAATATAGTAAAAAACCCGATTATGCATAAACCTATCAAGGCATATATTAATGGCCAATCTAATTTTCTTGTTTTGATTTTGGGACTATTGTTGAACATGCTTTTCCCCCTCACTTTTACTGTGTTTTAAATCAAAATAAGCCTTAATAATTTTGCGTGCAGCAGGTGCCGCTTGTGCTCCGCCACCCTTACCGAATTGAATTAAAACAGATACGGCAATTTCAGGTTCACCGTCTTCTTCCCCTGCAAAAGCCAAGAACCAACCGTGATCATCACCGTGCGGATTTTGTGCCGTTCCCGTTTTACCGTAAACTGCTATATCTTTAATTTTTGCACCTCGGCCGGTTGCATTATCTACAACACTTTTTAATGCCTTATGTATCAACTCATACGCACCGTCTTTAAGTTTAACTTCATCAATAAGTTTGCTTTTGCCTTCTTCTAAAATTTTACCGGACGGGGAAACAACTTTCTCAATATAATAAGGTCTCCAAATTTTACCTTTGGAAGCAAGCGCAGCAGCATATACTGCCATTTGTATAGGTGTAAGCAAAAGTTCACCTTGCCCGATAGATAAGTTTAAAGTATCCCCGCCGAACCAATAAGTTTTTAAATTGGCACGCTTTGTCGGACCGTAAATATTGCCTGATTTTTCGCCCGGCAAATCAATACCTGTTTTGCGTCCGAAATGGAATTTGCGTTGCATCTTTTCTATATTATATGAACCTGTTTTTAAACCGAGATTATAAAAATAAGTATCACAACTTTGTTCCATCCCTTTTATAAAATCTATGTGCGGGCCATGCTGTTTCCAACACTTAAATTCACGGTTATTTAAATAAATATGCCCTGTACAATTATCTTCATGTTTAAGATCCAAACGGTCATTTTCATAAGCGGCTAATGCCGTAATTGTTTTAAAAGTTGAAGCAGGCGGGAATAACCCCTGTATGGCCAAATTATATTCGGGTATTCTTATTTTTTCTTCATTATTTTTACCGGTATTATAAGGAGAAAAAATATTTGGATCCCAATCGGGTAAAGAAGCCAAAGCAAGCACAGCACCTGTTTTAACGTCTAAAACGACAGCAGCACCGCGCCCCGTTAAAGAATTTCTTATAGCATCTTCAGCTGCCATTTGTACAGGGGCAAGCAAAGTTGTATATACATCAGCACCTTTACGCCAGCGGTTATCTTTCATAATTTGTGTTACACGGCCTTTATAATTAACTTCCAAAAACAAACCGCCGTCACGGCCCTTTAATTCTTTTTCATAACGTTTTTCTATACCGCTTTTACCTATTTTTGAATTTAAGCGATAATCAAGTTCGCCTGAAAGTTTTTTCCAAGTGCTCTTTTCCATTGTGCCGATATAGCCCAG
>JBGVBB010000018.1:0-3789 GCA_045225155.1 Elusimicrobiaceae bacterium | reverse complement strand
AAATTGTTCTGCCTGTTGATAAGAATATGCACCTTGTAAAGCCGCAGTATATTTGCCGCGGATAGTTTTTGCTTCAAAAAAGTACTTTTTAAATTGTCCGTTATAGTTTTTGTTTTGGCCGGAAATTGCCGCCAAAAGTTTGGCGATATCTGTTACCTTTTCTTTTTCTTTTTTAGCATCAAATTGTTCACTGTTTTCTTGTTTTGATATTTCCGCATTTATATACTGTATATGCCAATATTCCCTAATACCGTCACGGTTTTTACCGCCTAATTTATAAGACTCTTCATAAACTTTAGTATCTGTTTCCGTTTGTTTATTTATAAAGGTGTTTACTAATGCGTCATATAAACTATCCGGCTCAATTTGAAAATAATTCCAACCGAGGTACTGCCTGTTTTCCTGATAAGGCATATTAACAAGGGTTGTACGCAAATTCCAAAGTTCTTTATAAGATTCTTTTATAGCATCTTGTTTTTGTTGATTCGTAAATTTTGTTGGGTCGGTTTCGCTTTCAATAAGTTTATTCGCTCTGTATGGTGTGCTTTCAAGTGCTTTGATTTTTGCAAGATAGTGAAGTGCTCTTTCCTCTTTATTAGACGGTACTTTTACGGAGTATATTAAAGTAAGTGCCGCATCATATTTTGCCTGATTAATTAAAGTTATAGTTTTTTCAATATCATTTTGCTGTTTTTGCTGATTTTGTGCATTAACAACTGTGGTAAGTGCAAGAATTAAAGTTAAAAAGTAAAATAAAAATTTTTTCATACTACCTCCGAGATAAAGCGTATATTTTTATTTTACTATTTTTACATTTTTATGTAAAACAAAACCCCCTTAGCTTATTTGCTAAGGGGGTTTAAATTAAGCGAACAGAAAATTACCTATAAACGTTGTAGTCAATATCTTGGAAAATATTGTCTTTCCACTCTAACTCTTTCAGATAATTCTCATCAATGCGGTTGCCTGTAATCATCTCATAAAGCGCAGTAAAGCGTTTTACATGGTCTTTAGTGCGTTTTGTAGAATATTCTTTTGCAGTTCCTACCGTCATTAAAAATGCCCAGTCCGAAGACTGCATTAAAACAAGTTCCCTCGCACATTGGTTTAAGGCACGCCTTAAAACACCGTCGGCATTTGGAAAGCGGTTTGCAAGTTCAATCATACGCTCGGCCGCTTTAATGAGATGGCGGTAAATCCAATCATTTCCGCTATTTAACCAAACATCATTGTAGCCTTTATCACCCCAAGAAGACGGAGATGGTTGAACAACTTGGTTAACAGGATATTTTTCCAAATATTCAAAAGGTGTAATTAACTTGATATCTTTTTGGTCATAATAGATTTTTTTGAATAAAAATTCCAAGAAATCTATACCCTCATACCACCAATGGCCGTAAAGTTCTGCGTCGTACATTGAAACGACCAAAGGTTTGCGGTCCGTAATAACACTTGATAGATATTCCACCTGTTTTTGGCGGTTGAACATAAAGTTACCGGCATGGCTTGCGGCAACATCTAAAGCATCACTCGGGTAATACGGCTGCTTTTGGTTTAAAGCAACTTTACCGGTGATTTTATAATATTTCATGCCGATATTTCTTCTTACACCGTCGCTATGTAAATAGTTTTTTACATAATCATAATCAAGGTCATAACCTAAATCGCGGTAAAATTCACGGTAGCGCGGATCGCCGGGGTAACCGCTTTCTGCGCTCCAAACCTGTTGGGCTGATTCCATATCACGCGCAAAAGCCGCAACACCTTGCGGTGTGTAAACCGGTGCATAAATACCGTATTTGGGGCGCGGAACACCGTGCATTACGCCGTGTGATTCCATGAAGAAAAACCTTATGCCCTCTTCTTTTAAATATTTATCTACGCCGTAATTATAGGCACACTCGGCAAGCCAAATACCGCGTGGGGAACGCCCGAAATGTTTACGGTAATTATTGGCAGCAATTTTAATTTGCGCTTTTATGCTTTGCTCTTGCACCTGCAAAGGCAAATATCCGTGTGTGGCGCAGCAGGTAATGATTTCAAGTTTACCCATATTTTGGAATTTTTTAAAACCTTCCAAAATGCGACCGTGATAATAATTTTCAAAAAGTTCGCGGTATCTGTGGAATTTATCGTGGTACATTTTTGCAACATATGCAAATTCCGTATTTTTTGTGCGCTCAAGTTCCTTTTCAGATAACTCAATTCTTTGGTTTAAATAATGGCGGAAACGTTGAATAAGAAGTTCATCGGACATCATTTCGCAAAGCGGTGGGGTAAGTGACATCGTTACCCTAAAATCAACACCTTGTGCCGTCAAATTTTCATAAACATTTAAAAGCGGTAAATAAGTTTCCACCATTGCTTCAAAGAACCAATCTTCTTCAAGAAAATCGGGGTATTCCGGGTGGCGGATAAACGGCAAATGGGCATGCAAAACCAGAGATAGGTAACCCTTTTCCTGTTCCATTATGCCTCCTCGCGTTTTGCGCGGATGGTAATAAATCTTTGCTTTTCCTCTTTGGTTTTATGCTGGGCTTTGATAGGCATATCAACATTTTGCCCTGCATTTAAAGGAAAGCGGAAAGAGAAACTGCCGTCTTCGTTAAGGCTGATTTTTTCCCCTTTAATATAGACATCGGCATTTTTGCTTGCTTGGCCGTAAATAATGATTTCGCAAGCGGCTTTAAGCCAAATATCTTCGTCGGTTTGTTGCGGTTTATGTAAAGTGTAAGAACCCCAGGAAGAAATGTGGGAAGATGGGTTGCTGTCACGCCCGATTTCAAAGGCTTTCCAGCGTTGTGCAAAAATATGCTGTAACCTCTCGCTTGCGCCTGTACCGAACATATCGGCACCGGACATTTTTAAAATCTTTTCATATTCGCCTTCAACCATCATCCATTTTTCATCTATTATATTGGAGATTTGGCCCGTCGGCACTGTTGTTTTGTTGGAGCGGGTTAAAATAATAAATTCCCCGTTCGGTAAAATTGCACCGATATCGCAAATATAAGTGCGCCCGCTCGGAACTTGTAAATACCAACTTCTTGCATCTAAAACAACGGGAACATCAAAATAAGAATTGGCATTTGTACCGTTAAAATCTTTATCGGTTATATCATATACACGGATAACCGTGCGTGCATTATCAAAGACATTTTGCCCCTTTTTGTCTTTAATTTGTTCAAAAGTTTCGTTTACGATTTCCCAAAAAAGGAACATCCAATTTGGGTCTTTAGGAAGTAAAAAACTTTCCGTTTTGCCATAACTTTGCGGCAAGTCATATTGCGCTTCGCGCGCGGCTGCCGTATCGATTTTAATTACGGCGGTAGACGATAATTTTTCGTCCATAAACTCCTCCTTAATTTTCTTTCGGTAATAACCCCAAGTTTATTATTTCATCTAAGTCAGGTTTAACAAGATTTTGTGAAATTTGTATAGATTTTGCCGCCGCATCAATATCTTTCAGGCCGTTTCCCCCGACCACGATAGCAACGGTTTCATCCTTTTTAATTGCACCTTGCTCCACCATCTTTTTAAGCCCTGCATAAACTGCTGCACCGCCAGGTTCCGCAAAAACACTTGATGCACGCGCAAGTTCCGGGATAGCGGCAATAATTTCCGCATCACTGACGGTAACTGCACTTCCTTCCGATTCTTTTAATGCTTGAAGTGCTAAGAATCCGTCACGCGGAACATTTACGGAAATACTGTCAGCAATAGTATTTGCCTGTACAGGTTCAATTTTACCTTCATTGAACCATGCTTTCGTTACAGAGGCACTGCCCT
>JBGVBB010000017.1:0-3675 GCA_045225155.1 Elusimicrobiaceae bacterium | reverse complement strand
TTGTCGGCATAACCTTCGTATTCGGACATATTCGTTCTGCCGTAAGTCGACACAAACGCAATCGCCGTTACTCCCTTATTCCCGTTTTTAATTACAACGTTAAATTTTACGTTATAACTGTCAAACACCAAACTGTCAATCGAAACGGAATCGTAGGTTAATCTTTTTGCTACGTTTGTTACGTTTTCGACAACCTTATTATCCGAAAGCGCCTGTAATTCATTAGCACTTAAAGTATTTTTCCCCGTATGCGTATCGGTAATCTCCATTGCAACGATAACTTCCTTAAAATCTGAAACCTCGACGGAGACGCCTTTATTCAAACAGTTTCTAACCGAAAGCGCGGCGATAACCAAAACAATCGCCCCGAGAATAATCCACATCAGCCTTGATTTTTTACCAGTCAAAATATTCTTCTCCTTATAATAATGTTTTGTAGAGTATACTATATATAAATAACCTTTAAAAAACCTTGAAAAAACAAGGCAAAAGCGTATTCAATAAAATAATACAGTATTATTATACACCGAAAATGAAAAAAATACAATTAATTTATTACATTTTGTTTTTAATTTTAACTTTAATTTTATATAGCGCATAATTATCAAATATGCGCTATATAATTAATTTTTAAAAGCGTTAATAAAATTTATTTCATTTTAATTATTATTTGTTCTATAAAAGATAAAAGAACTTGTTTTATATTTTATCTGTAAAAGTTTTTAATAAAAACGTTTCACGTGAAACAGTCATTTTTTATATTTTTAAAATTGTATAAGAATTTTTATAAGATAACCACTCCAAATTATTTAAAACAATTTAATTGTCGTTTTGCGCTAATACCGTAAGTAAAATTTTTTGTGTAAAATTAAGATTTTTTTATTAAGTCTAAAAAACACTGTTCCACGTGGAACAATAAAAGATATGTGATTTTAATTAAAACTATATATAAAATACGGTCAAAAAATTTTGTCATTTAGACGGTCTGAGACAGAATGAGTTAAAATTTTTTGTGGACAAAAATTAACCTATTCTGAGTAGATTTTAAGCCAAAAAATTAAAATTAGGTATAAAATTTTTACAACTGTCAATAATTGTAAGCGGGAAAGATAAGTATGAAGAAAAAAGAAATATTTGCAGTAAATAACGATAAAGAAACGTTTTCTTTTAACGCTTTTAACGATAATAGCGAAAAATCAATAGGTAACGCGTTAATTTCTTGTAATAAAAAATTGCAAACGCCGATAATTATATGTATAGGGAGTGATTTAGTGCTTGGCGATAGCCTTGGACCGCTTGTTGGGACAATGCTTACTCGTCGAAACGTAAATGCGTATATTTACGGCACGTTAAATTCGCCTATAACCGCAAAAGAAATAAACTGCGCAAAACTTCACGTTAAGATGTTGCATCCGGAATCATTTATTGTCGCAATTGACGCGGCGGTAGGAAATTCAGAAGATATAGGATTAATAAAGGTGTCGGATAAAGGATTAAAGCCTGGGCTTGGCGTAAATAAAAACTTGGGCGTAATAGGGGATTGCAGTATAATCGGTGTAGTTGCGGAAAAATCAACTCAGAATTACAACTTGTTTAATCTGACAAGATTAAATCTAATTTACAAGATGGCAGAAAGAATTGCCGACGGCGTAGAAAAGTTTTTAGTAGAGTACAATCAAAAAAATAAAATAATTGCATAATACTAATATAAAAGCGCATTTTTTAAAATAAAGTGGTAGCGCAAGCATTTTTTGCTTGCGCTATCACTTTATTAATTGATTGTTTTAATAGATTTTAAATTTCCTTCTTTAATAGTTATATGAGTATAGGGTGTACCCTTAAATATTGAACGGGAAATACCCGTAGCGGTGAATATCGTTTGCATTTTAGACACAGCGTCAATAAGTTGGCGCTGCCTTTTTTTATCTAATTCCGATAAAACGTCGTCCAAAATCAAGACAGGATATTCACCGAATCTTGTTTTAAAAGTTTCCGCTTCCGCAAGTTTAAGGGATAACGCGACCGTTCTTTGCTGTCCTTGAGAACCGAAAACCCTTGCGTCTTCGCCGTTTAAAGTAAACTTTATATCGTCGCGGTGCGGACCGATACTTGTATACCCAAGCCGTAAATCCCGTTCAAAGCCCGTTTTTAAATCTTCATTAAAAGCATACGCTATTTCATCTTCTTCGCCGTAATAGCCGCTCTCGGTTTTGATAACAAGTTTTTCACGCCCGTCGGACAGTAGCGCATGTTTTTCCTCAGCAATGGGGGAAAGTTCTGATAAAAATGCGTTACGCGCTTTAATTATTACCGCCGCGTATTTTGTTAGTCCTGCATCCCAAACGGGAAGCGTTTCTTTTATTAGCCCTATATCTCTATCTTTTAAGAGATTATTTCTTTGCGCCAGAATTTTGTTGTAATTTTGCAGCGCGCGGAAATAACTTTTCGACATCTGTGAAAGCGATATATTCATAAATCTGCGGCGGTCTTCGGGGCTTTCCTGAACAAGTTTAAGTTCCGCAGGATTAAAGAATACGCTATGGATATTGCCTAAAAGTTCGCTTATTTTTAATACTTCGATGCCATTTACGAACATACGCTTATTGTCGGTTTGCGAAAAAATGATTTTAACCGAAACTTCGCCGTAAAGAGAGTCCGCAACACCCGTTATTTCACCACTATCTTCGCCGAATTTTACCACGAGTTTATCGCGATTAGCGCGCGGAGAATAGCCCGTACAAAGAAAAAATATGGCTTCGGCTGCGTTGGTTTTACCCTGCGCGTTTTCGCCCGAAAGCACGTTTATCCCGTCGGAAAAATTAAAAGTTTCGTCCGTATAATTGCGGAAATTTTTAAGTTTTAGGCTCTTGATTTTCATAAAATGCAAAAAAATTTAAACAATTTGTCTTAATTGACTTTATTTTCTTATGAATTTATTATATAATAAAACTTACCTAATTGCAAACGAAAAAACATTTATAAGGATATCCCAAATGGAAAGTTATGAGATTTTGTGGAAAACCACGCTTCCTGAACTGGAAAAAACCATAAGTTCGATTTCCTACGATACGTACATATCCCAACTTACGCCCGTCGATGTCGTGGGCGATAAAATAGTGCTTTGCACAAAAAGCAAACTTTTTGCGGACACCGTTTCTTTAAAAATGCGCGAAAAAATTTGCGAAGCTCTTAAAAAAAGCAATTCGGAAGTATCTGATTTTTCGATAGTCGTCGCTGGGAACAGAGACGAATACCTTAAAAATTTCGGCGACACTCTCGCAGCGCCTATTGAAACGCAAGGCTCGCCCGTCAATCCGAAATTTACCTTCGATTCGTTCGTGGTAGGACCTTCCAACGAGTTTATTTTTGCGGCGGCAAAGGCGGTTGCCGAAAACGCCGAAAACCCGTTGGATTCGTATAACCCGCTATTCATTTACGGGGGTACGGGGCTAGGCAAAACGCACATTTTGATGGCAATCGCAAACTATATAAAACTTAAAAAACCTTCTCTTCACGTGCTTTACGCCACTTGCGAACAGTTTACCAACCAAATGATAGAAAGCATCGGTAAAGGTAAAACTTCGCCTGCGGATTTCAGAAATAAATACAGAAACGTGGACGTGCTTTTAATCGACGACGTACAGTTCCTTGCAAAAAAACAGGGCGTACAAACGG
>JBGVBB010000016.1:0-3143 GCA_045225155.1 Elusimicrobiaceae bacterium | reverse complement strand
CCACGCCACATACCGCTTAAAATTGTACCATCACCGACGGCTACAAGCACTTTATCAGGTGCTTCCCATTGCATTTGTTCGCAAATTTCAAAAGCACAGGTTTTTTTACCTTCCCTTGCATAAGGGTTGAAACCTGCAGCGCGGTTGTACCAATTAAAACGTTCTGTTGCTTTACGGCAAATTTCAAAAGCGTCGTCGTAAGTACCGTCAATTCTTATAACTTCGGCACCATAAATATAAAGTTGAACCAGTTTCGGTTCCGGTGTATTTTTGGGTGCAAAAATTACGGTTTTTAAATTTATACCGGCGGTAATACATGCAAGGGAATCACTTGCATTTCCGCTTGAAGCATCTGTAATAACTTTTGCATCAACTTCCAATGCACGCGCAACCGCTACGGCACTACCGCGGTCTTTAATTGAACCGGTAGGGTTTCTGCCTTCGTCCTTAATAAATAATTTGCGGATGCCTAATTTTTCGGCGAGTTCATCTGCTCTATAAAGCGGTGTCCAACCAACTTGCACCGGCGGTAATTCATCATGATCATCAATCGGAAGTAAATCTAAATAACGCCAAATATTGTACGAATGATTGTTTTCAAGGACATCATAATCAAAACGTTTTTTGATCAGTTTATAGTCGTAATTAATGGCAAGCGGACCACCGCAAGCAGTACACACATAATCAGAATCGCGGGTTTTATGTTCCTTGCCGCAAACGGCACATTGGAGGTTAAGGATTTTCTTCATACATATATTTTAACATTTTTGTAGGTTTTTTTGCCTTAGTTTGTAGGTCCTAGGTCTTTTCAATATGATATAATATAATTATCGGGCGTGTAGCTCAGTTGGGAGAGCGCCTCGTTCGCAACGAGGAGGTCGTCGGTTCGATCCCGATCACGTCCACTCTCTTTATAAAAAACCCCCGCTTATACGGGGGTTTTTAATTTGATAATTTACATATCTTATTATTCGGTTATTTGCTTGACGGGTTTTTCCGGTAAAGCAGTCTTTACCGCTGCTTCTTTACTTTCTTTAACCTTTTGGGTAGCTTTTTCCGCTTTAAGTTTGCCCTTTGCTATCGCCTTATCTACGGAAGTTATTCTTTTTTGTGCTTTAACGGCGGTATTGCTTTGGGGGCGGTTTAAAATAACTTTTTGATACTTTTCCCTTGCTTTAGCAACTTCACCTAATTGCTCTGTTATTTCGGCTGAACGATAGAGGGCATTAACACCGTTTTCGGTATTAGGAAAGCGAACGGCTATTTCTTCCAAAACATTACGTTCGGCATAATTATCTTTTAATTTTCTGCCTTGTATATCGGCTTCTTTTTGTTTAGCGGCCACATAATATTGTTCTTGTGCCGGCATAAGTTCCGCGGCAGTTTTTAAACTTTCAACAGCGGCATTATAATTTTTTAAATTCTTTTCCTGAACTTCAGCCTTAAACATCAAAGTATTATAAGCTTCAAGTTTTTGCCCGTCTTTTAAGTATCCTTCATAGGCTTTTTGGGCTTTTTCTATAGCGGATTCATAACTCTTTTCATTCGCTTCAAGGAAAGCCAAATGTTTGTAAACGGTAGGTATTTCTACTGAATTAGGATAATCTTTCAAAACCTGGTTATAATAACTTTTGGCCTTTTCAAGGTCTTTAAGTTCGCTGGCATAAATATCACCTTTCATACGGAGTGACGCCGCTTTATATTTGGTTGACGGGTAAATTTTCCAAACTTTATCATATTTTGATAAAGCTGCATTATAATTGCCTTCATTTCTGTAAGAATCACCGAGCAAAAGTTCTATTTTATCTTTATTTTCATAACCTGGAAAACGTGCAAAAAACAAGGAATAATCTTTCAGCAAATGCTCGTTTGCACCTTTCAGTTCCAATTTATTTACTGCGGTGAAATACATATTTAAGCGGTCTTCCGTACTTTGCGGTAAATTTTTAGGTGTAAGGGCTTGCATAAGTTCCGTTTGGCGTTTTGCCGGGAATTCTACTACGATTTGATTTGCCAAGTCTTTAGGGAATTTCTTTGAAGGGAATTCATAAGCATATTTAAGAAGTGTTAAATAAGCCGGTGTGTATTGTTTATTTAAATATTCCACTTTGGCTTTGTAAAACATAGCTTCGGGTGCAGACGGCAAGGAATAATTACGCTCCAGCCAAGAATTTAGATCCCACTCAAGTGCCGATAATTGTTTTTTCTCTGCTGTAATGATTTCGTTTTTATAAAATTCAAGTTCCTTTTCCGCACTTTGTGCAAAAAGCGGGGCAAGGCAAAATAAAAATAATGTTAAAGTTATAATCTTTTTCATATTCTACCTATAATTTGTAAATTGAAGTTCAAGGCCGAAATCTTTGCCTCTTAAAAGTGCAATAGTGTTTTGCAAGGCATCTTTTGAAGCACTAGAAACACGGAGTTGTTCACCTTGAATACTTGCATTGACTTTTAATTTACTTTCCTTAATAATTTTTACTATTTCTTTGGCTTTATCGGCCGGAATACCTTGCTGGATTTTTACTTCCTGCTTAGCACTGCCGCCAAGGCCTGATTCTATTTTTTGCGGAATAAAATTCTTTAAAGCAATACCCCTTTTTGAAAGACGGGTAAGCAAAATGTCATACAAGGCTTTGACCTTATATTCATCTTTGCAGGAAAGTTTTAATTTGTTTTCTTTAGAAAGCAATTCAAGCGTGGGGTTTGCGTCCTTAAAATCATAGCGGTTTGAAACTTCCTTTTTTGCAATATTTATTGCTTCTTCAACGATATTTAAATCTACTTTGGATACGACATCAAAAGAAAAATCTGCCATAACATCCTCCTATATACTTAGATTATAATATTTTTAGAAGATTCGGGCAAATTAAACAATATAACGGAAACTTAAATTTTTTGATAAATAAATACTAAAACACCCATCTATGTCCTGCGTCAGTAGAATAGCCCTGAGTTCTCGCCGCATTTTTACATATTTTTTTACCGAATTCATAGCCCGTAGGAGCGAAACAATAAATTTGCCCGGGATGAATACATGTTGATCCACAATTATTGTAATAACTCACTATAACTATACGAGTGTCTCCACTTCCTTTTCGAAATTCTACTTTATGATAATCATTACTATTATAAAGCAACAACTC
>JBGVBB010000015.1:0-5473 GCA_045225155.1 Elusimicrobiaceae bacterium | reverse complement strand
ATCAGGCAAAAATTAAAGGTTTGGAAGAAGAACTTAAACGCGTATCCGAAGTATGCATGACGCAAACCAAGGAAATCAATAATATAAAAACAGATAATTTGCGTTTAAAAAATGTTGCGGAAGAAAAGTTGTTATTACAAAACCGCTTCAATGCTTTGCAAAAAAATCTCACATTAATGACAGCAGAGTTGAATATATACAAAGACGGTGATAAAGCTAACGCTTTGAACAGAGCAAAAGCAACAGCATTAATCGTACAACTTGAACGTGTAAATAAAGAAAAAGACAGTTTGAAACATCAACTTGAAGCAACACAAATTGAACTTCAAGCAGCGACGGAACGTGAACGCAAAACAAGCCAGGAGTTAGATGCCTTACGTCAAGCTTTAAAGCAAAACGAAGATAATATCTCCAGACTTAAAAAAGAAATTGCACCTCTTACCGGTAAGACCAATTCCCCTGCCGAAGAAAATAGGCCCAGGGTACCGGTTGTAGTTTCTGCCCCTGTTAAAGAAGAATTAACAGACGACGTCGCGGAAGATGCAGCAGAAGATACAAAAACAGATTTGAAAGAAAAAACAGAAACGGAAACTTTCACAAAGAAAACAGAACCTTTATCAGCAGTTATAAAAACCCAGGAAAAGGCTAAGGCCCAACCGCAAAAAGAAGGCACAACAAATATTTTACAACAAAGGGATATCTTAGCCGATTATGACCGCGACGAAAAAGGTGATAGAGACCAAGATGAAGAGCCGATGTCTTTCCTTGAAAATACTATTCCGTTACAAACGGTAGAAGAAGTATATTTGCCGGGGAAAGAAATGGATTTAGAAAGCATCTTCCAAGATGACACCCCGGATAAACCTACACGAGAACTGACACAGGAAGACAGGCAAGTAGTTATAGAGGAAATAAAACCTACCAATGTGGGTGATGAGTTGGCCCCCGTAAAAACAGCGAGGGAAAGAATTGACGAAGATTTACAAGTCGCCCCATCCGAAAATACTTATACCGATCATTCTATAAGAAGAAGTGTCATCAGCAGACGCCCCTATGCAAGGAATCCGCTGACAACTTTCCGCAAAGATGAGGAATATTCCGACTTCTTAAAGAAAACGAAAAGTTTATTTTACAGAATTAAATGGTCACTCTTTAAGGATTAAAAATGAAAACTTTAACTATAGCAGTTTTGTACGGCGGTAAAAGTACCGAACACGAGGTGTCTGTTCACTCCGCCGGTGATGTTTGTTTGGAACTCCGAAAAAAACATAAAATTTTGCCGATTTTTATTTCTAAAACAGGGCAATGGTTTTTGCAAAAAAAATGTGGTTTTAAAACTAAAAACGATATTGCGATTTCCCCCCTTGTTGACGGAAATTTAATTGATAAAAAAGGTAAAAAGTACAAAGCAGATTTATTTTTCCCGGTATTGCACGGCACTTTTGGGGAAGACGGTTGCATTCAAGGTTTATTTGAAACATCGGGTATTAAATATGTCGGCTGTAAAGTTTTGGCTTCTGCACTTGCCATGAACAAAGAACTTTCCAAAGAAATTGCAATTAAAGCAAATATACCTGTTTTACCGTGGTTTTCTTTAAACAAAAACGAAAAATTAGATAAAAAAACTGTTTTGCTTAACGCCAAGAAATTAGGTTATCCTATTTTTGTTAAACCGAACAGTTTGGGTTCTTCCATCGGCATAACAAAAGTAAATAAAGAAAGTGAACTTTTGCCTGCAATAAATAATGCTTTTAAATTTGAAAACCATATCTTAGTTGAAAAAGGCCTTAACAATGCACGTGAAGTTTTTTGTGCCGTTATTGAAACTTCTCCCAACAATTTTAAAGCATCAGCATGTGGGGAATTAATTAAATCAGACAGTGAATTTTTTGACTATGAAACAAAATATCATAATCCACACGGTTGTGATATGGAAATACCTGCAAAATTGCCGAAAACCATACAAAAACAATTACAGGAATATACAAAAAAATTCTTTATTGCCCTTGGCGGAACAGGTTTATCAAGAATAGATTTTTTGATTTCCGAAGACGGTAAAAAAGCCTATTTTTCAGAAATAAATACTTTACCCGGGCTTTCAAAAACAAGCCTTTTCCCGAATTTACTTAAAGAAGAAGGCTTACCTTACACAAAACAACTTGATATTTTAATTAAAACCGCATTAACCGGGAAATAAAATGAAATTTAATTATACTGCGACAAAGAATTACTTTAAAGATTTTGATTTTATAGTCTACTTTATTTTAGTTCTTTGTGCGCTTGGATTGTTTAGAAATATAGTATTTTTAAATAATTATCATGCTTTGGGACAAGATGTAAACAGTATATTTATCGCCATGATAATGATATATTTCTCCCAAATAATATTGATACTGACAAAACGATGGCAAGTAAGTTTTATTTCTCTAATCCAAGTAATATTTTGTATATATGTGTATCCTGATTTCTCAATCCTACCTTTCAGTGCCGTTGTAAAATTTGTGTTTTTTGACCGTTTAATTGAAGGTAATTATGCCTGGGCCAACTTCATAAATTTCATGTTTATATCTTTCGGTTTTAGCGTGGAAATAATTAAAACATATTTACTGTATGTTTACTTTCCCAGAAACGCAAAACAAAAAATTGAAAATTAATATTGCTATAAACTAACAACTGATATATTTAGATATGTTTTCTGTAGATTCGGTAAGTTTTTGTTTTATAACAACCGGTTTCTTGCACGACTGAAATTATACCTTTATTATCTTCAAGCAGCCAAGAAAGTTCAGCTTTATGCCAACCTTTTTTAACACTTTTATCAATAATTTCATTAACCACCAAAAGTTCAAGCCCGCGCCCGCGGTGATCAGGGTGAACACCTAGCATAAGCATACGGCAATCATCCATTTTACGATATGCTTTTATTGCTTTAAAAATTTTACTGATACCGGTATTCTGTTGCCACTCTTTTAAAACTTTATTAAAGTTAGGTACACAAATCGCAAATGCGGCAACTTCGCCTTTTACCTCACAGATAGTGGTCATTTCCGGCCTGACTATAGTCTTTAATTCTTTAGCGGTTTGTTTAATTTCCGCATCACTTATTGGAACAAAACCCCAATTTTGCGCCCAAGAGTCATTATAAATTTTACAAATAGTATGTACTTCTTCATCAAACTTTTTTAAATTTATGGGGCGGAAAGTAATATCTTTATTTCTTTTAAAACGGTCAATAAGTTTTTGCATACGCGGGCTATATTCTTCTTTATCTGTGCGTTCAAAAGCGACGAGGTCTTTTGCCTTTTCCAGCCCGCAACTTTTTATAAGTTCGTCGTAATACGAAAAATTATAAGGCATCATTATAAAAGGATCTTTATCAAAATTATCAAGCAATACACCGCATGTATGGTTAGTACTTGGGTTTACAGGCCCTTGAATATATTTACAACCCTTTTCCTTAAGCCAAGCAGCCGCCGCAGTAAACAAGGAATTTGCGGCACGTGTATCATTTATACAATCAAAAAAGCCGAAAAAGCCCGTCTTATCTTGCCAATGTTTATTATGCGCAATATTCGTTAAAGCACAAATACGGCCGATTAATTCATCATCTTCATAAAGCAAAAAAAGAGCCCTTTCATTATTTTGCCAGAAAGGGTCCTTTGTAAGTAAAGTTACGAGATTACTTTTTAAGTCTGATATATAATGAGTGCAACCTTTATAAAGTTTAAAAGGGAAATTAACAAACTGTTTTACATTTTGTGTTTCAACTATTTTAAACATTATTTTATCACGCCAAGTTCGCGCCCGGCTTTGGTGAAAACTTCAATAATTTTATCGATTTGTTCGTCGGTATGTGTTGCCATTAAAGTAACACGCATCATACATCTGTTTGGCGGAACGGCAGGCGGAATAACCGGTGTGGTAAAAATACCGCCTTCCAAAGTAGCACGCCACATTTTAAAGCATGTATCCATTTCACCGACAAAAACAGGAACTATCGGTGTTTGTGTTTTGCCGATATCAAAACCTGCTTTTTTGAAACCTTTTTTAAGACGTTCGGAATTGGCCCAAAGTTTATCTTTGCGGCTCATATCATTACTGATTAAATCTATTGCTCTGGAAATTGATGCAACCGAAGCCGGCGGCAATGCGGCAGAAAATATTTGGCTTCTTGCATTATGTCTGATATAGTGAATAATATCTGCATCACCCACAACGAAACCGCCAACGCTGGCAAAAGTTTTGGAACATGTGCCTACGACCAAATCTACTTCTTTATGTAAATTAAAATATTCGCAAGTACCGCGCCCTGTTTTACCTAAAACGCCTGTCGCATGGGCATCGTCAACGACAATTCTTGCACCGTATTTTTTTGCAAGTTTAACGATTTCCGGCAAATTGCAAATATCGCCTTCCATACTGAAAACACCGTCGACAACAATTAATTTGCCCTTTTCTTCCGGTATTTTGGAGAGGACTATTTCCAAGTCCTTCATATCATTATGTTTGAAACGTATCATCTCTGCTTCGGAGAGTTTTACACCGTCTAAAATACTTGCATGGTCAAGTTTATCAACTATGGCAACATCACCTTTTTTAAGTAAACTTGAAATTACACCTAAATTCATTTGGTACCCGGCAGAAAATATTAAACCCGCCTCTTTACCTTTAAATTTGGCGAGTTTGGCTTCAAGTTCTTCTGCGGCAACAGTGTTACCGTTTAAAAACCTTGAACCTGCTGAACCCGTACCGTATTTCGTAACGGCTTCAAGGGCGGCTTCTTTCATTTTAGGATCATTAGCAAGGCCCAAATAATTATTAGAACCTGCCATGATATATTTTTTGCCTTTAAGCACAACCTCAGGCCCTTGGGCCGAGGAAATCGGTTGGAAATAGCCGTAAATGCCAAGTTCCATTAAACGTTTTGCATCTTTAAAGTTTCTGCACTTTTCAAATATGTCTGCCATAATTTTACCTATATAAATATTTTACTTTATTGTAAAGATATTTTGTTAATTAAATTTGTTGTGGACCGCCCTTTAACTAAAGGAAACAATACCACACGACCTGCAAATTGTTCGCCGACGACTTCTTTATTTTTATAGTCTGCCCCTTTTACCAATACATCGGGTTTAACTATTTTAATGAGTTCAAGCGGTGTATCTTGTGTAAATATACAAACGGCATCAACCGCGCCCAAAGATGCTACTACAAGTGCCCGATCGGCTTGTTTATTTATTGGGCGTTTCGGCCCTTTTAAACGTTTGACAGAAGCATCACTGTTTAAACCAAGCACCAAAATATCGCCTTTACTTTTAGCAAATTCTATACTACTGACATGGCCCGCGTGCAAAATATCAAAACAACCGTTTGTGAAAACAATTTTTTTACCTTCCTTTTTTGCTTTTTTAACAAAAGCGGAAAGTTTCGCACGGGTCATTATTTTATTTTTTGCCTTCATTTAAAATTTCAT
>JBGVBB010000014.1:0-2228 GCA_045225155.1 Elusimicrobiaceae bacterium | reverse complement strand
ACAAAAGCCCTGCCATAGAGTTTAATGCCGAAACATTTGAAGGGTTTAATTTTAAGGCTTCCGTTAGTACTTCGTAGGCTTCATTGTATTTGCCTAAGTTCGCAAGAGCAGCACCTTTTGCCGATAAAACGCTGGGATCATATTTTTGATAGGACAAAACATAATCAAAATCGGCTAAAGATTTATCATAATCTCCTAAAATATAACGTAAAGTACCGCGGTTTTTATAGGCATCTAAATTGTAAGGGTTGGCTTTTATGGCTTTATTTAAATATTTTTCTGCCTTGGCAAACTTTTCGGTTTTAAGGTACATTTCGCCTTTTGCATTATAGTCACGCGATTTAAGTTGCGTGTTTGATGTCGTACATCCTGCTAAAAAAACAAAACAGAAAATAAGAATATATTTATGGTTTTTTAATATGTTTTTCATTTTTATCCCCTAAAGAAAGAAGTTCCTGCTTGTGTTTTAGCAAATAAGCAAGGGCTTCATTCCTATTACTAAATTTTCCTTCTACTTGTGCTTCAGCTAAATGCTCTAAAATTATACCTATTATTCTTCCGCTTGGCAATTTTAAGTTGTGCATGATATCTTTTCCGTCAAGCAATTTTTCCGGCAAAATAATTTTTTTGCTTTCTCTGAAATATTTTGTAAATAACAAGTTAAGCATTTGAAGGTGCCTTAGTGTCTTACCCTCAGCTCCCATACTTTTGCCTTCTTCTATTGTCATAACAGGGGCTTGTGCTTTGGGGAGCATGGCTTTTAAACTTTCCATAGAAACATAACTGGTGTAATCTGCCCAACACAAAAAAAGTAAAGGTATACCGGCATTACCCAGTTCTTTAAAAAATTTGTAAACACCGCGGTCAGTAACAATTTCATTGCTTGCCAAATTGCTTGGGCGTAAATGTGAAGATATCATCTTGCAAATTAAGCGGCGTTCTAAAGAAGAATAACGTAAATCGTTTAGGAAACATTCTGCACGTTTTGCACCTTGTTGTTCGTGGTAAAAAAAGCGTAAACGCCCGTCTTTCATTTTTGCGGTTTCGGGTTTTGCTATATCGTGCAAAAGAGCAGTCATCTTATAAAGGGCATGGTCTTGGCAAAAAGGTTGAAGTTCCTTATAAAATTCCGGTATACAAAGTTTTAAGTTATTAAGTAAAAATTCTATGCGATCAACTACAAGTAAAGTATGTTTCCAAACGCCGCCTTTGCCGTAATAGCACTCCGCACAATTTTTTTGATCGGCAAGTTTTGGAAGCAGTTTTTTAAATAAACCCAAATCTTCCATAATACTTAAATAATGTGCGGTATTCGGTGCACGCATTAAACGTTTTAATTCTTCTTGTATACGTTCACCGGATGGTTCATTTGCTTTACTTGCATTTGTTTTTATTAAGTTTAAAGTTTGTTTATCTATTTCAAAATTACGTTCGGCGGCAATTCTGAAAGCTCGGAATAATCTTAAAGGATCTGCTTCAAAAACATTGGAATTATTTGCGATAATTTTTTTGCTCTTTATTGCTTTTTGACCTTTGTTTAAATCGATTAATGCATTTTTATCTATATCGGCTAAAAGCACTTTTGTTTTACCGTTTTCGGTTTTTAATTTTAAAGTCGGCTTACTGCTTGTGGGTAAAGCAAGCGCATTTATTGTAAAATCGCGGCGCGGTAAATCTTTTAAAATATCATCACCGTCTAATGCAGATAAGTCGATTTGAAACCCTTCTTTAGTAGTTAAGCGCCAAACGCAAAATTCCGGGTCCATTTCAAAAACGGCAGCATTTAAAGCAGTACCCAAATTTTTTGCGGTTTGTTTTACTTCCGCGCGAGGTAAGGCCAAATCAATATCACCGGAATATTTACCTAAATAACTATCAAGCAAACACCCGCCGACATAATAAGCATTGGGTGCTTTTTCGGCCAATAAATCGGAAAGATATTTACCTTTCAACATTTTTATTTTGCAGCGTTTAAAGCGGCCTCTTTAGCGGCTTTTGCGGCGGCCTTGGCGGCTTCTTCCTCTTTAAATTTTAAAATGGCTTCCTTACGAAGTTCGCGTTTTAAAATTTTGCGCATAGAGTTTTTAGGAAGTTCTTTTCTAAATTCAATATCACGCGGACGTTTGTAGTTATCTAGGTTATTTTTTAGGTATTTCCTAAAATCGTTTTCATCAAACTCAACCCCGCGTTTTTTAACGGCATAAAGTTTAATAAATTCCCCGCCGTGC
>JBGVBB010000013.1:0-19163 GCA_045225155.1 Elusimicrobiaceae bacterium | reverse complement strand
AAGCCCAGTGCTCTTAATGCCTTTACACCGCCTACACCGAGGACAATTTCCTGTTTAATTCTGTTTTCCCTATCACCGCCGTAAAGTTGTTCGGTGATTGTTCTGTGTTGGGGTGGGTTTTCAGGTAAATTTGTATCAAGCAAATATAAGCAAGTTCGCCCGACAGGTACACGCCAAATCATTGCTTTAATAGTTTCACGGCCGAGCGGAATATCAACGGTTAAGTGGTTACCGTCTGCTTTTAACATAGGTTCAACGGACATGTGTGCCCAGTCATTTTCCGGGTATTGTTCGCCTTGCCAGCCGTCTTTATTTAAAACTTGTTTTACATAACCTTTTTGATAGAATAAACCTACACCGATTAAAGGTAAACCGAGGTCGCTTGAACTTTTAATATGGTCGCCAGAAAGCATACCAAGACCGCCGGAATAAATAGGTAAACCTTCGCCGATACCGTATTCCATTGAAAAGTATGCCGTTAAAAAGTTGTCTTTCCCTTGGCCTTTAATTTTATTAAACCAAGTATTTTGTTCTTTTTGGTAATTTCTGTAAAGAGATTCTACATAATTAAGTTGTGCAATAAAATCTTTATCTTTGCTAAGTTCTTCCAAGCGTTTTTGTGAAACCGTTGCCATAAGCCATTTTGGCATACGTAAACTTTGTTCCCAAAGTTTTTCGTCTATTTTTACAAATAAATTGATTGCGTCCCAATTCCACGCAAACCACATATTATTGGAAAGTTCTTCCAAAAATTTCATATTATCCGGCAAATCCGGTGTAACTTTAAATGAATGAATTTTCATAAAATCCCCTTAATTGATGTATATATATAGTATATCAAATTACAACTTAAATTTATTTTTAAAATTGCGTTCCATATCACGTGCGACGGCTTTATCTTTTAATGTTTTGCGTTTGTCGTACAAGTGTTTACCTCTTGCCAAAGCAATTTTAACTTTTGCCCAACCGTCTTTGATATAAAGTTCAAGCGGAACTATTGTTTGCCCCTTAACTACACTCGCGGCTGCAAGTTTGTTTATTTCCCTACGGTTTAAAAGCAATTTGCGTGTTCTGGTAGGATCTAATGCTGTATGAGTGTTGAAAGCATAAGGCTTAATATTTAAATTAAGTATTTGTGCTTCCCCGTCAGCTACACGCACAAAGGCCGCCCTCAAAGAACATTCTTTGTTGCGTATTGATTTAATTTCCGCACCAAGCAAGACAAGGCCTGCTTCAAAAGTATCTAGAATAAAATATTCGTGCAGGGCTTGGCGGTTGGTAGCGATTACTTCTATACCTTTTTTCCTACTCATATATATATTATAGCAAATAGGAAATCTACAGTTTTCATTTATAGCCGTCAAATTCTTTTTGGTAAATTTTGATTTTTCCGCTCCTAAAGTACCGAGAGTCGCTCCGCTCCCGTTCTTCTTGGTACTTGTCGTCGCAGCAAAAATCAAAATTTCCTCAAAAATACTTGCCGGGTTTTTGCGCTCGGTATGGCTTTATTTATTTGTCAAGGAAAAACTAAAATTATTTTCTTTTACTCTTAAAATATATTCATTTTTTAGTATAATATAAAAAGGGGAGTTTTATGAGTACACTCGTAATAGTAATCTTAACTATAGTAATTTTGCTTGCACTCTTTTTGCCTTTTACGGTTCACGCCGTAGAACAGCAATTGGAATCTTTTTTATTTGTCCTGGGTATTATTGCTGTTACGGCTATAGGGGCTTGGTCCTGGCCTTTGGTAGGGATGGCACTTGTAGAGCCTATAAAAATTTCTTTAGCGGTTTTAATTATCGGCTTGCTCTTTAGAAAATTTAGATTAAATATAGCACATTTTATTGAACATATTGAACTTAAAATCGGGCTTAAAAAAACTATTATTTTACTGGTCGGTGTTTTGGGGCTTTTTTCAAGCGTAATAACAGCCATAGTTGCCGCTTTAATACTTTGCGAAATTGCCGCTACTTTGCGTTTAACAAGGCGCGATACTTTGCATGTTATCATTATGGGTTGTTTTGCGATAGGTCTCGGTGCGATTTTAACACCGCTCGGGGAACCGCTTTCCACAATAGTTGTAAGTAAACTTTCAGGCGAACCGCACCATGCAGGTTTCTTTTATTTACTTCATTTGCTTTGGTATTTAATTATACCCGGTGTTGCATTTTTTGCTTATATGGCAGGGCGTATTCAAGACGAACAAATTAAAAGCCAACAGCATGTTGAAATTGACAGTTCAAAAGATATTTTAATCCGTGCCGCAAAAGTATATTTGTTCATTATGGCTTTGGTTTTCTTCGGCCATGGGCTTACACCTTTGGCTGAAATCAGTATTATGAAACTGCCTTTGGCGGCTTTATATTGGGCAAACTCAATTTCCGCAATATTAGATAATGCAACGCTTGCCGCCGCCGAAATTGTACCGTCAATGACAAATACCCAAATTGAATTTTTGCTTATGGGTTTAGTTATTTCGGGCGGTTTTTTAATACCGGGGAATATCCCAAATATTATTTGTGCTTCAAAATTTAAAATTAAAAGTAAGGAGTGGGCAAAACAAGCATTACCGATAGGTGCCGCTTGCATGTTAGTTTATTTTTTGTTGCTTGAACTTTTGCCGAAAGTGAAATAAAATGATAACTTTAACAGATGCTATAATTCGTTTAGCGGTATCTTTCGTTTTAGGTGCTATCGTCGGTTTTGAAAGGCAGTATCATGAAAAGCCGGCAGGGTTTTCCACAAACACTTTGATTTGTATGGGTTCAACTGTATTTGCTTTAATTTCTTTAATGTCTGCACAGTATTACGGCGGGGACCCTGCAAGAATTGCAGCACAAATCGTAACAGGTGTAGGTTTCTTGGGTGCAGGTTCAATTATAAGGGAAGGTAATAAAATTTCCGGCCTTACTACGGCAGCAGGCATTTGGGTTGTGGCCGCTATTGGTATGGCAACAGGTTATGGGGAATTCGGTATAGCAGGTTTTGGTGTTCTTTTGATTTTAATTTTGCAAGTTTTTCGCCGTAAAATTTTAAGTGCTTTTGAATCTGTAAAAACTTTTGAATATATCACAATTAAATGCGAACCTGATATTCAAATCGTTACAAAAATTGAAGATGCCATTAAAGCTGAAGGTGCAACCGTAGTTAAAAGCCATTTTTATAAAACAGAAGGTAAACTTGTTATAAAACTTGTTACTGATATGTCTGAAAAAACTTTTAAAACAATTTTTAAGAAGTTATTATCTTTTAAAGAAATTATAAGTTTGGATCGCTAATATGAAAAATATCAAACAAAAAATTGTAACAGTCGGTAAAATAAAATTTTCAAACACTTTGCCTTTAGTATTTATGGGCGGCCCTTGTGTTATTGAAGGGGAAAAAGTGTTTTTAGATACCGCAAAACAAATTTGTACTTTAATGAAAAAGGCCAAAGTCCCTTTCATTTTTAAAGCTTCTTTTGATAAAGCAAACAGAAGTTCAATTAATGCTTACCGCGGTGTCGGCCTTGAAAAGGGCCTTGAATTACTTGCCGAAGTTAAACAAAAATATAATGTACCGATTTTAACAGATATTCACGAACCTTACCAAGCCAAAGAAGTTGCGAAAGTTGCAGATATTTTGCAAATCCCGGCTTTCCTTTGCCGTCAAACGGATTTGGTTTTGGCAGCCGCAAAAACAGGGAAAGTTATAAACGTCAAAAAAGGCCAATTTTTAGCACCGCAAGGTGTTAGTGAAATAATCAAAAAAATTGAAAGTACAGGCAATAAAAATATTTTGCTTACGGAGCGTGGGGCAAGTTTCGGTTACGGTGATTTGGTGGTTGATATGCGCAGTTTTGAAATTATGCGCCGCAGCGGTTACCCGGTTATTTTTGACTTAACACACTCTATGCAAAAGCCTGCCGGTGCAGGTTCAACCGGGGGGGATAAAACCGTTGCATTAACTTTAGCGCGTGCCGCTGCCGGTGCCGGTATTGCAGGTGTGTTTTTTGAAGCACATCCGCACCCGGAAAAAGCCCTTTCCGATAAAGCCAATACTTTAAGTTTGCCCGAATTAAAAGAAGTTATTAAGCAAATGACTGCTATTGATGAGGTTACAAAATGCCAAAAGATGAGTTAAAAGAAACTTTAACTAAAACTTTAAAAGCAGTTTTAATAATTTATGCTGTCTTGCTAGCTTTATTTTTTGCCGTAAGTACAGTAACGGATAAATTGCCTAAACCTTATCATAAAAGAACCATTTCAGCGGAGGTTACCCCATGGCTAAAATAAACCAAAAAATGCAAAGTGCGGATATTTTAAAAATTGCAAAAGAAGTTTTTGTTTCGGAAGAAACCGCCCTTAAAGACAGTGCTAAAGTTTTAGGCAAAGATTTTGTTAAAGCGGTTATGCTTGTAAGCAAATCAGGCGGGCGTTTGGTGGTTGTAGGTATCGGTAAAAGCGGGCATATAGGCCGCAAAATTTCAGCTACTTTAGCATCAACCGGTACACCTTCATTTTTTGTGCATCCTACTGAGGCTTTGCACGGTGATTTGGGGATGATAACCGATAAAGATATTGTTCTTGCCTTGTCTTTCTCCGGCGAAACTGAGGAACTTAGCAAAATTTTAACACCGCTTAAAAAAGAAAAAATAAAAATTATTGCTTTAACCGGGCATAAAAATTCCACACTCGGTAAAATGGCAGATATTTGCCTTGAAGTTAAAATAAAACGCGAAGCCTGCCCATACAATTTAGCACCGACATCTTCCACTACCGCAATGCTTGCTTTGGGGGATGCTTTAGCAATTTGTTTGATGAAAATTAAAAACTTTCATAAAGAAGATTTTGCCTTTTTTCACCCGGGCGGAACGCTTGGCAAACTTTTAACTTATTTTGTAAAAGACATTATGTTTAAAGGCAAAAATCCTGTTGTTTTGGAAGGTGCAACTGTGCAAGATGCTTTGTTCGTTATGACAAAAAATAAAACCGGTGCCGCCGCTATTGTTGATAAAAAAGGTTTACTTAAAGGCTTTTTTACAGACGGTGATTTAAGAAGATTACTTCAAAAAAAGCAAGATGTTTTAGATTTAAAAATTACCGAAGTTATGACAAAAAAACCTTTTGCATTTCCGCAAGATATGCCTGCTATTGAAGCGGCAAAAATAATCAATGCGCGCAAATTTGATAATGCACCCGTCGTAGACAAAAAAAATAAAGTTATCGGCTTTTTAGATAAAGATAATTTAATTGAGTTTATTGCTCTGGCAAAAAAATAAAATGAAAAAACTTTTAATTTTAACTTTTTTAGTTTTGTTAAGCGCCTGCCATAAAAATACTTCCGGCGAAGATAATGCCGTACCTGCACAAAGGGCAGAGGGTGTTATAATGAGGGAAACTTCCGCCGGGGAAAGTACTTGGCAATTAAAAGCAACTTCTGCTGATTTTTATGACAATCAAGATGTTTTAATGGATAACCCTAAGATTACATTTAATCAGGCCAAGGGGGATGCTGTTTTAACTGCCAAAAAAGGAACTTTTCAAAACGGTATTATAACTTTTATTGATTCCGTCGTAGTTACTGTTAAAGAAGAAGATTTAAAACTTACAACTGCCAAACTTTATTACAACACAAACACAAAAATTGCGTGGACGGATGTCCCCTTTATCTTAAAACGCAGCGGTGTTACCGTTAGGGGTAAAGCATTAAAAGCAGATAAAGGGTTTTCAAATATTGAAATTTATAAACAAGTGACAGATTTACCGCCTGATTTAAAAGGACTAGAGCCGTTAAAATGAGAAAGATATTTTTATTCTTAACTTTAATTTTATTTACACCGTTAGTATATAGCCAGACGGAGCAAGATTTATCTATGCTTCTCGGCGGTATGGTTAAAAGCGATAAATGGATTATCAGGAAAGATTCTTTTGAGGAAGAATTTATCGGTAATGTTCGTTATGAAAATGAGATGTATAAAATTTTGGCGGACAAAGCATTATCGAAAAGAAAAGATAAGACTTATGAACTTTCCGGTAATGTTTTTTTATCGCGTAGTGAAAATAATGCAACTATAACTTTAAATGCCGGGCGCGTGTTTTATAACCAAAAAAAAGATACGGGTTTTGCAACGCCGTCAAAAAAAGCACAAGTAAAAATAGTTTACACAACACCTGAAAATGTGTATACTTTACTTGCAAATAAAATGGAGTTTTCAAATAAAGCAAATTTATTTAAGGCAACAGGTAAAGTGCAGTTGAGTGATAAAGAAAATACTTTAAAAGCCGAGGAAGTTACATTTAATAGAAACAGCGGCATTTTTGAGGCATTATCTGTTAGGCCGATAGTATTAGGTTCAAACAAAGACGGCAGCTATGCTTTAGAGGCCGATAGAATTATTGTAAACACTAAAACAGGTAAATTTAATGCAACAGGTAAACCGCAAGGTTGGCTTACTTTGAAAAAAGATTTAATGACACAGGAAAATTTTAAAAAATTAAAGGAATAATTATGGAACTTAAGGGTGTAGATTTAAAAAAAGCATATAAAGAACGTTTGGTAGTTAAAGGAGTTTCGTTAAAGGTAAATTCCGGTGAGATCGTCGGCTTACTTGGGCCAAACGGTGCTGGGAAAACAACATCATTTTATATGATAGTAGGTTTTATTGCGGCAACTTCCGGGAAAGTTTTTATTGACGGTAAGGATGTAACATCCTTGCCTATGTACGAACGCGCGCGTTGCGGGCTTGGATACCTTGCACAGGAACCTACAATATTTCGCGGTTTAACTGTGGAAGAAAATCTTCTTGCTATTTTGGAACGCCTTGAACCTGATGCTAAAAAACGTACCGATAGGGTAGATCAACTTTTAACGGAGTTCGGTTTAACAAAACTTGCCAAACAAAAAGCGTGGACACTTTCCGGAGGGGAAAAACGCCGTATGGAAATTGCCCGTTGTATGATAAGTAACCCAAAAATTATTTTGCTTGATGAACCTTTTGTCGGTATTGATCCCATCACTGTTGCGGAACTTCGTGAAATGATTTTTAAATTAAAAAGCCGTGGGCTTGGTATTTTAATTACGGACCATAATGTTAGGGAAACTTTATCTTTAACAGAACGCGCCTATTTAATTTATGACGGTAAAATTTTGGTTGAAGGTAATAAAGACACACTTTTAAATGATGAAAAGGCCCGTAAATTGTACTTGGGTGAAAACTTTAAAATGTAATTTAGGTATAAAAAATGATATTCAGTGCAGGTAATTTTTTATTAATAGGATCAGTTTTGTTATTTATCAGCATTTTAGCCGGTAAGACGGGTTATCGTTTCGGTGTGCCTGCTTTGCTTTTGTTTTTAATTGTCGGTATGGTGTTTGGAAGTGACGGCATAGGTATACAATTTTCCAATTATAAGGCAACGCAATTTATCGGTATGGTGGCTTTAAGTATTATCTTATTTTCAGGCGGTATGGATACACATGAAACCGATATTAAACCTATTGCAAAAGAGGGTATAATTCTTTCCACCGTAGGTGTTATTTTAACTGCTTTATTTACAGGTTTTTTTGCTTATCTTTTCCCATCTTTAAAAGTGGAACTCGGTTTAATGGGGTGTTTGCTTTTGGCAGCCGTCATGTCATCAACAGATTCTGCTTCTGTCTTCTCAATTTTAAGGGCAAGAAATTTGCATATTCAGGGCAATGTCCGCTCTTTACTTGAACTTGAAAGCGGTAGTAACGACCCTATGGCTTATATGCTCACTATAATGCTGATTAGTTTTATCCAGTTAAGTAATTTAAGTTTTGACGTGATGCTTTGGACTTTGGTTATACAATTATTTTTAGGTGTAATTCTTGGGTATATTTTCGGGCGTATTTCGGTTTTTATAATGAACCATATAAATTTAGATTATTCTTCTTTATATTCCGTTTTACTTTTGGCAATTGCTTTGTTTATATTTTCCGCTACCGATGCCCTGCACGGTAACGGTTATTTGGCGGTTTATATAGCGGGGCTTGTAGTAGGTAATAATAAAGTAGCTTACAAAAAGAGCGTTACTGTATTTTTTGACGGTATTGCTTGGCTTTGCCAAATAATAATGTTTTTGGCCCTAGGGCTTTTGGTTAGCCCCCGCGAACTTATTAGCATAGCACCTTTGGCGATAGGTATTGCTTTGTTTATGACTTTTGTTGCAAGGCCGTTAACCGTATTTTTGTGTTTGTTGCCTTTTAAAAAGATAGCAAAAAACGGTAAATGGTTCGTTTCCTGGGTTGGTCTTCGCGGTGCAGTTCCTATAATTTTTGCTACTTATCCTTATGTTTCTGGAGTGCCTTTTGCAAAAACAATTTTTAATATAGTATTTTTTATAACAATTATTTCTTTAGTTTTACAAGGAACGACAGTTCCCTTATTTGCCAAAATATTCGGTGTTATAGAAACTGATTATAAACATAAAGATTTTGCCGTATATGTACCGGAAGATATTGCAATTACTTCTGAAATTAAAGTCACGCCCGAAATGCTTAAACACGGTAATACCATCCGTCAGCTTGGGCTTGAAGACAATGCCTTGCCTATAATGTTAAAACGCGGGGGTAAATATATAATCGCACGCGGTGCAACCGAACTTCAGGAAGGCGATAAAATGCTTTTAATTGCCAAAGGCGAAGATGATTTAAATACATTGTGTGCTAACCTTGATATTCAAAATTGTGAAATTTATAAAGACGAATAATCTAATATTTTCATTGCGAAATTAAATTCTACTTGTTATTTTTTTTTTTTTATAAAATATATTATTCCCAAATAGGGAATAAGGGAGTGTTTATGAGGAAAGGTTTTACTTTAATTGAGTTGTTGGTAGTGGTTTTGATTATCGGTATTTTGGCGGCTATCGCTTTACCGCAATATCAGGTAATAACTAAAGTTACAAAAATAAAAGGACTTTACCCCACTATGCGTGCATTAGTTGAAGCCCGAGCAAATTATTATTTAATTCATAATTCTTTTTCTAATGATATAGATGATCTCGATGTAGATGTCCCATATAATCGTAAAGAGGGTACTAAATACTATACTGATTGGGGGTATTTTAATTTCCCTTTAAATCCCGGGGATTCTTATGAAGGTCATGTTTCATATTCCGTTACAGGTACAAATGTGACTGTATCTATTCAATATGGCCATCAAAAAATGTCTTGGGGTAAAGTAAATCAAGGATATTGTAGTGCTAATAAAAATGATGTCATGGCAAATAAAATATGTCAAAAGTTGGGGACATATCAAACCAATAGTGGGGTTTATAATGTCTATATTTTTTAATTACCTTTTGCTGAACTCGCAGCCACAATATTTTTGAATATATAACCCAAGTTCTTTTACGGTTTTAATGCCCTCTTGTTCGCCGGAATTCTTACGCCAATTCGTAAAATCATAATTAATATCAAACTCTTTTTGTGCAATTTCAGCCGCAGTGTTCACACTTTCCAAATCTTTGTAGCGGGAAATACCTAGAACAGAACTGAAACTATCAAAACCGTTTTCTTTTGCATATTTTGCCGCTTGTCTTAGACGGTATAAAAAGCATCTTTTGCAACGCGCACCGCGTTCCGGTTCATTTTCAAAACCTTCGGCGACTGTTTTAAACCATGCATCATGGTCATAAGGCAATTCAATAAAATTTACCCCGAAATGTTCGCAAACTTTTTTATTTGCCTCTAACCTCTTTTGATATTCTTCAATCGGTGCAATATTAGGGTTAAAAAACAAAACGGTAAATTGCCTATTTTCGGAGGCAAGTTTCTTAATTACACCCGCACTGCAAGGTGCGCAACAGGAAAGTAAGAGTAAATTAGCCATAACTTAATTATATCAATTAAAATTGTATAATTTATATATGACTATTGTTTATCAATTTAAGGGGTCACTTTATATAAATTTAACCAATCGCTGCCCAAACGCTTGCGTATTTTGTGCAAAAAGTAAGGGGAGCAAAATGTTTAACGGTTATAATTTAGATTTAGACGGCAAAGAGCCTACCGCACAAGAAGTTTTAGCGGAAATCGATAAACAAATTTCTGCAGGTTTTACACCCAAAGAAATTATTTTTTGCGGCTATGGGGAACCTACAATGGCACTCCCTGTCTTACTTGAAACAGCCAAAAATTTAAAGGCAAAATATGCTTACCCCTTACGTCTAAATACTTTGGGGCTTGGTTCGCTTGTTTGGGGGCGTGATATTACGAAAGAACTTGCGCCTTATATCGATAAAGTAAACATAAGTTTAAATGCCACCGATAATGAAAATTGGCTCAAGATAGTACGCCCGGCACCGAAGTATGCCGAAAGATCTTTCCAAGCCATGCAAGATTTTGTACGTTGTGCCGCTAAAAATATAAAGGAAGTAGCGGTATCTGTCGTCAGCAATCAGGGTATTGATACGGAGAAAGCAGAAAAGCTTGCCCACTCGCTTGGTGCTAAATTTTTTGTGCGGGAGTATTTTGATGCAGAATGAAAAATTAAATATTCCGGCTTTATTTTTCTATGGGCTTTTATGCGGGGCTTTGGTTGTGGTGTTTATGGTTAGTTTCCAGCATTTTGAAAATTTTTATTCCCCTCAAGTTGTTGCACGCCCGAAATATATTCAGGTGTCTGCTAAACAAAAAGCAGTTGAAAATTTAAAACCGCAAAGTGTAACAATTTCTTATGTTTCGCCGTCGGCAAAGGAAGTGCAGGTGGTGGGTGACTTTAATGCCTGGGGGGCATATCCTTTAATTTTAAATAAAGGGGAAAATGATATTGAAATTTTTACTTTAAACTTTACCTTACCGAAAGGGAAATATAAATACCGCTTTTTGGTTGATGGTAAAACCATGCTTGATGAAAGCGCTAAAAAAATAAATTTTAATAATGAAGATTTCAATATTTTAGAGGTTAAATAGTGAAAAGTTTAAAATTAACTTCTTCATCCCCTGCGGAAACAAAAATCATTGCCCGTAAAATTGCCACCCTTTTAAAAGGGGGGGAAATTTTGTTTTTTGAGGGCCCAATAGGTGCCGGCAAAACGGTGATGGTTAAAGAAATTGTTAAAACTTTCGGCGTTAAAAAAACGCCGGTAAGTGCAAGTTTTTCACTTTTAAAAAAATATAAAGGCAAAGAAATAAATTTGTATCACGCCGATTTGTTCCGTCTTGAAGAGGGGGAAATGTTTAACCTCGGTTTTGAAGAAATGTTAGAAGATGAAAATGCAGTTTTGCTGGTGGAATGGCCGGAACCTGCAAAAAACTTTTTCCCGAAATCCAGGGTGGAAATAATAGTCACTTTGCTTGAAGGCGACAAACGCGAAATTACCTTAAAAGCACTTGGTAAAAAAGCAGAAAATTTACTTGAGGTTTTATGCAAAAAATAGTATCAAAACAAAATGATTTAGGCTTAACTTTAATGCTTGATAGTTCAACTGCCCCTTTGCTTGCGGTGTTAGTTTCAGACGGCAAAATCTATTCCGCAACTAAAGACGGTATTAAGCAAGAGGAACTTTTATTCCCGTTACTTAAAAAACTTTATAAGAAAGCCGGTAAAAAATTTAAAGATACAAAAAATTTCTTTTTTATAAAAGGCCCCGGGCGTTTTACGGGGATTAGAATCGGCGTAACGCTGGCATCTGTTTTAGCGGAAATTAACGGCACAAATATTGCAAGTGCGGATATTTTTAATGTGCTTGGCCCGGCTGTTTCGGAAAGTGAAGATTTTAAAAATTGGAAAACCAAAAACCCAAAAGGCAAAGCAATTATAATTTTGCCTGCTTTTAGGGAAGAGTATTTTGCGAGTTTTATCGGTGAAAATAACCCAAAATGGCTTAATATCGAAGACTTAAATAAAGAACTTTCAGCACAAAAAGCACCTTTATTTTTGGCAGGTTGGGCAGGTGCAAAAGAAAGTTTAAAAAAATATTTCGGCAAAAATTATGCATATTCAAAAGTAAATTTTTTAACGCCTGAAATTTTGCTTACGGCTGCAAAAAAATATTTGGGTACGCAAAGCAAAGAAGAAGTTTTAACCCCGCTTTATTTAAAGCCGGCAGGTTTTTAATTATGCGGGAAATAAATATATTTTCGGGCCAAATTCCTGCAGATATTTTGGCTGAAATTTGCGTGCAAACCAAAACGGCCGCCCCGTGGACAGTTGAGGACTTCCAAACAGAAGCCGGGCAAAAAACTTCAAGAATTTTTATAATAACCGAAAATGAAAATAATACCAAAAATGTGCTTGGTTTCTGTGCTGTTCGTTTTGTTCTTGAAACGGCGGAAATTACAAATTTTGCAGTATGCCCACAAATGCAACGCAAACATTTGGGAACTGAACTTTTTACCCACACTTTAAACTTTTTAAAAACGCAAGGTGTAAAAGAAATTACTTTGGAAGTATCATCAAAAAACATACCTGCACAAGAGTTTTATAAGAAGTTTAAATTTACGTGTGTAAGTGTTCGCAAAAAATTTTATAATAAGGAAGAGGATGCACTGATCCTAAAACTTAATTTATGAAGATAAAATTATTTGTTTTTTTATGTTTAATTTCTTCCGCACTTTGTGCATTTGACGGTAATTTTGAATTATCGGAAGATGCACAAAAGCAGGCAGATTTTTATAATAAATTTTTGCAAGCATTAAGTTTGGAGCAGGAAAATAAAAATCAAGAAGCACTTGTAATACTTAAAGAACTTTTAACACAAACCCCCGACGATAAACACATAATACATGAATATTGCTACCTTGCACTCGATAATAAAAAAGAAGAATTTGATTTTTGCAAAAATGCGCTTGTAAATTTGAAAAATAAAACTTGGCAAAATTACACTGTTTTAGGTGATTATTATTTGCGTGAAGGTGCTTTAACGCAAGCACTTGCCGAGTATGAACATGCTTTAAAATTAAACCCGGAAAATTTGGAACTTGCCTTCCATTATGCCGGGATTTTGGCAAGTAAAGACCAGCAAACTGCCGTCAATTATTTGAAAGATTTAGCAAAGACTTACCCTCAAACAGATGGGTTTATAACTGTCAAAGTTGCGGAAATTTACCTTAAAAATAAAGAGGAAGATAAAGCAGTTTCATTTTTGGAAGATTCTTTAAAAACCATACAAAAGAAGGATGCCGTTTACCATGTTTTAATTAAAACTTACGAGCAAAAAAAAGATGCAAAAAAACTTTACAGCCTTTATAAAGCAATGCATGAGGACGGCCTAATAAATACCGAAATGCTTGAGAAATTGGGTGCCTTGGCACTAATTGAAGATGACGAGAAAATTGCCCAAAAATATTTTACCGAACTTTTAAAATTAGACGAAACAAACCCCTATGCATCACGTTTTTTTGCTGTTACTGAAGAAAACCAAGGCCGTTATGAAAATGCACTAAAATATATAAAACAATCACGCGATTTTGATACTAACCCGGCCATGCAAATCAAAGCAGGTTATTATTTAAGTATGCTTTCAAAGCAAGATGAACTTTTAGATTTAATGGAAAATGCGTATAAAAAATTCCCAAACAACAATCAAATTGCGTATTATTACGCGTTGGCTTTACGCGACGGGGAAAAGCATAATAAAGCCCTAAAAATTTTTGAAGAAATTGTTAAAAGCGAACCGCAAAACGAACTTGCACTTTTGAATTATGCAATGCTACTGCATGAGCAAAAAAAATATAAAAAAATGGAAGAAGTTTTAAAGAAAGTGATTGAAATAAACCCAAACAATGCGGAAGGGTTAAACTTCCTTGGGTACTTTTTGGTAGACGAAGGCAAAACCAAAGATTTGGAAGAAGGCCGTAAATTAATTTCCAAAGCATTAAGTTTAAAGCCGGATGAAATTGCCTATCAAGATTCGCTAGCATGGTATTATTTTAAAGCGGGCAATGTGGCTGAAGCAGACAAAATTTTATCTACCTTCCCCGATGTTAAAGATGAAGAAATTTATTTACACAAAGCGGAAGTTGCATATGCTTTAAAAGATTTTGAAGGTGCAGTAAAAAATTATGAAAGTGTTTTAAAAATTAACCCCAAAAATAAAGTTGCAAAGAGGGGGCTTAAAAGGGCAAAAAGGGGAATTTAAAAAAGTTGTTGACATTTTGCTCAAAAGTTGCGAAAATATATTTGAGGTGTTTTTTTGATTATGAAAAATATTACATTTAATAGGATTTCTTTTTTTAGGGCATTTCCTATTTTAGGGGTGCTTTGTTTTATTATCTTTGGGGCGATAAATTTATTTTCCCAAACCGCAATGGTTACAAACAATTTCGTGTATTATCCGGAGACTATTGGTATAACAAATTACCAATGTGTTTTAGATACTGATAAAATAAACAACTTAGCTGCTGACGACCCAGGAAACAGGTCTTTTATAGATTATTATTTTACGGTCAGTAACGGCGTATGGGCATCATCACCGACTGTTTATTCTAATGATCCTTGGGTAAATTCTGCCTTAATTGAATTTGATAATGTATTTTTGCCGTATGGACACTCACATCCTTATTATCCAAACCATTGTTTAAGTTTATGTGCTGAAGTCACATGTTCCAACCCGGTTAGAAAAATGGAAAGTACCAACTCAAGCGGAACTGCAACAGTAATGAACACTATTGCAAGCGGGGACTTTCCGATTCAAACAATTTTATTTGATATCTTTAAATATCAAGCAGGTTCAAACCCATATAATGCCGATACAACCCCACCGATAAGAACCATAGCAATTTACCCATATGAAGGTTCAGGTATTGAAAACGTTTGTAATGGCGTTCCTACATGTTGTGATGCTCCGGCAGAAAAGGTGCTTGGTATTACTGTTTCTAACCCTTCTTGCAATGATTACCCCGAATATCAAATATCATGCTGTGATGCATGTGATTGGGATAATGCTAGCGAAGGCGTATGTAAAGCAAAATCAAATGCGTGTAGATTACAATATGCCCAAAGCACTTGTGAAGCCGGTGGTTATTGTGAATGGAATGAAACATGTTCAGATCAGCCTTCTGATCCTTGTGCGACCATAACCGATATGTCACAATGTGGAACCGGTGCTAGTGCAGGTTATTGTGAGGTAGTTCAAGGAACACAGGGAACATGTAGTTGGTCGTACGATACGCCAAATTGTAATGGTCTTGGCGATGAAGATTGTCCTGGTCATGCTCCAGGAACTCCACAATATGATCCTAATAACTACCATCCGGGGTGCGAATGGAATAGTACGGCATATGGAGACATTTGCGAGGTTTCTTCTGATTTAGATGATTGGTGCAGATGGTATAATTCTACGACATGTGAAACAGAAGCACACTTTTATTGTCATTGGACCCCTAGTAGCCCTTCGCAATGTCGTCGTATATCCGGTGCTTGTTCCGGAAGTAGCACTTGTAACCCTAATTTTTGTGTTTCCAATGGTTCTTGTACCAATGCTCCGGGAAATCCGTGTGGGGCCAATACAACGAGTGCAGCTTGTAGTTCTGCTTCCACTTTCTGTGAGTGGAAAACAAACTCAGTAACATGTCATAGTAATTTATCATCTCCAGAAACTCCAGGAAGTAATAACACTTGTGTAGCTTCCTATGATCCCCATCCTTGTCAAGATTTAGCTGAAAAATTCCCTACCTATGAAGCATGTAAGGCCGGTTTAACTTCTTTACATTTCTGTACACCGTGGGATGGTAGTTATGAAATAGATGGCGAATTTGGTAAAAGTAATGGTCAATTCGGTTTCAGAACTACAATAAAAACAAATTACCCCGGTGACGGTGTGTCAGTAACAGGTGATATAAATATTGAACACATGATAGCATACCCGGGTGATACACAAATACCTATACAAGTTGATGTAACAAATGTACACTCAGTACGCAGTAGCCCAACATTAGTCGGTACCAGCCCGGTTGTAACTGCGGCACCTTATAAAATAAGATACAGACTCAGTAAAGATGCAACAACAACTATTAATATACTAGATCCTGAAAGGAACCCTTCAAGCCAATCAGGTGACCAGGCTGATTATTATGTACATCGTCATCTAGTTTATGGTCAACCGCGTGACGGTGAAGGTTTCCAAGGCGGTGCACAACATGATACCGTCGTAACCAATGAAGATAATTGGGACGGTAGAGATGATTATGGTAGATTGCTTCCATACGGTAACTATTTAATAAGCATCCAAGCTGCTACTAAAGATGAATGGAGCGGAATCAATAAATTTGACTTATCCCGTGCAGTTACACGTCAATTAAGTTTAGACCCGTTAAGAATCACAAATATAGCAGTAACAGGTTTAAGCAAAGAGTCAACCGCATACGCAAAGATAGATTATATGTTGACAGAAGCTGCAACAGTGCACCTTGAAATTTATACACCGGGAACGGTATTTGAAGATTTGAACATATGTAATGTTACCGCTACTTCCCCAGTCTGTACCAACGGTTATATGACAAATGCCGGTGGTTTACAAGGTGCACCGGTAATAGCAAACGGTTCAACCGGTAATCCTACAGGTTTGAGAATAGCGAGCTATACGGAACAAAAAGCACGCAGAACCGGTGTAAATATGAAATGGGACGGTATGTGTTGGGACCCTGTGAACTGCGGTGACCAACAATCAGGTACCTCAACAACCCCGACAGGTTATGCCTACGGCGGTGCAATGCCTGATGGCGATTATGTTTACTTACTCTGGGCAGAAATACCTTATGGTAGCTCTTCAGGTTCAAACGGCGGTGCACAATATGATCCTGCAAACAATGTGGTAACAGTTAATCATGTTCAATGGGACGGCGTAAAAACGCACATGATATATAATGGTATACTTCCTATTAATAGGGGTTACCCGGAAATTACTATTGATGCGGTTTCATACTCCACAATCGGCAGCAGCCCGATTGCAAACGGTTTGGATCCTTTCGTAATCAGTTATAGTTTAAGCAGGGACAGTTATGTTGATGCCGGCATTTATACAATAGCATCAAGTGACACATACACCGCAGGTGTTTGTGAAACAGATCCTTCCGGTTCAGGTAACAGTTTATGTGCACCTTTTAAAGTAAAAACTATTTCCGAAAACGAAGTAAAAGAAGCTTTAACAAAGAACGTTTACTATTGGGACGGTTTGGATGATAACGGCAGATATGTAAGCGCCGGTAACTATATGCTCAGAATAACTGCAAAAGACAGTTTATTCCCTGCAAAAATGGTAACCAGAACAATAGAATTCCCTGTAGATATGTTCAGGTTAGTTGACGTTCAAACAACACCTTTACTTGAACTTGGCAGTTCTAATACTTTAAGCGGTCTTGCCAGCATAAGCTATATGCTTTCAAAGAGTATGGAAGTGACCGTACAAATATATGATAGGGGTGTAGTAATACCGAAAGAAGATTGTAACGGTGGTTGGCCACCTGTACCCGGTACATTAGATTGTAATATTCACTATAGTACAGGCGGTGCGGCAAGCCCTATAAAAGAATTTAAAGGTACACGTCAGGGCGAAGGCTATACAATAACCGACTATTGGGACGGTTATAAAGTAGATGCAACCCAAACAGCAACCGAAATGATGCCCGATGGTTTATATCCTTATATTATAATAGCAAGTGCATCATTACCGGGCGCGCAATATTACAGTACCGATACCGCTATAGTGTACCCGTGGAACGGGCCGTGGCATCCGTTAGACGGTATGTACGCAAGTGACAGAGTAAGCGGTTACATAACAGTTTCCCGCGGGCCTGTATACTTCTTGGATATCAATATATTGGCAACACATCCTACACAATATTACAGCAGTGCAACAGTGGAACTTGCACCTTATGAAGTACAATTTAGCGTAAACAGAGTCAGCAGTGTAACGGTACAAATCATCAGCACCGTTCCCGGTGCCTGTATGGGGCCTACTTCACCTGTAGGTACCATTTGCCGTACATTAACAAAGACTAACTTTATCGGCAGTACTTTACAAGACTTTAACGTTTATGATGCCGGTGTACTCAATACATTGTATTGGGATGGTAAAGACGAAAACGGTGATTATGTAAGAACCGCAAACTATCAAGTCAAATTTACCGCAGTACCGTACTTAAGCGACGGTATCACCGATCCGGGCTTGAACGTTACTGTTGAAAACAGAAATTTGGTAGTCAATAACTTCCAGGTATTTGATAGATATATTTGGGACGTTGCAACCCAAAACAAGAATCAAGGCAAATTCGCATATCAAATATCAGTCCCGATGAAGACTGCAATCCAGATCTTTAAACCGGGTACAAGAGTTGTAGATTTAACTACCGGTGAATTATCTAACCCGATACAAAACTACGGAACAGTGTTTTCAACAGATACACGCGATGTGTTGGTTAAATCAATAGTCGGTGTTCGCCCGAACTTAGTAAGTTTGGAAGAAATTTGGGACGGTACAGACTATGCCGGCCAAAAAGTACCGGACGGTATATATCCGTTTAGGTTCGTAACAGTTTTGGATAGTTACCAAATGAACAGCATCACCGGGGACCCGATACTTAAATACAGTTCACAACCTGTATCAGATGTTGTTATGGACTGGGATAAATATATCAACTTCAGCATAATCAACGTAGTAAACGGTGACAGCTGGTATGCCGATATTGACTGGAAAGACCCCAGAGTAACAATGTTCTACCCCAACCCGATGAGAGGGGATGAAGGTTTCTTTGAAGTCACAAAGGTACCTGCCCCCGGAACTGTAAGTATAAAGATATATAATATCGCCGGTGATTTGGTACGTGATAGCAAATATACTTGTGTTAACGCGATAGGTACGACAGCATCACTTGAAGATATCAATAGCACTTATGGCGGTTTAACACCGGATTGGAACTATAACGGTTACAGCAACCCTGCCGCAACAGGTGTAGATCCGACATTGCTCGGTAGCAATGCATTAGGGCGTAACTCGGCATTAAGATGTAAATGGGATAAGAAAAATAATGCCGGTAATACAGTCGCACGCGGCTTATACTACGCAATAATGACTTTGAAACCGACAAGAGGTAATTCAAAGAATTCACAAAGAGTGATAAAGATTTTAATACCATAATTGGTGTAAAAAGGAATTAAAATGAAAAAATTAACACTTATATTTGTAATAATGTTCAGCACCCTTGCTTTGTGG
>JBGVBB010000012.1:0-4475 GCA_045225155.1 Elusimicrobiaceae bacterium | reverse complement strand
TTGCCGTATGTTCCTTGGGGTTATCTTCGTAAACTTGATCTGAAATTTCCAGTTTTTCGCCATCAGGGTTTACTTCCGGGGTTTTATTTTCCTCAGTTTTAACTTCTTCTTGCTTAGGCTTATCTTGATCAGCAGGTTCTTCAGATTGAACATCTTCCTTTTGTTCTTCGGCAGGTTCTTCGGTAACTTTAAGTTGCTGGGTCATATTGCCCTCTAAATCCATATCATCTAAAGAAACTGTTTTTAAATATTCATCTTGCCCGTCTATATCTAAATTATTCGGGGTTAATTCTTCAGGGGTTAATTCCTCCGGATTATTTTCTTCGTTATTTTCCGGTGTTTCAGTTTCTGAAATTAACGGTTCCGGTTCTTCAGGCTTTTCAATATTAATATCAGAAACAGGATCTAAAGAAGCAAGTTGTACTTGTGCCGGGGCTTCTTCCCGGGCAGGTTCTTTAGTTTCAACATTTGAAACAGCATCTAATGATGCAAGTTGAGCAGGTGCCGGGGTTTCTTCTTGGGCCGGTTCTTTGGTTTTAACATTTGAAACGGCATCTATGGCCGCAAGTTGTGCAGGTGCCGGGGTTTCTTCTTGCGCCGGTTCTTTGGTTTTAACATTTGAAACGGCGTCTATGGCCGCAAGTTGAGCTGTTGCCGGGGCTTCTTCCTGAGATTCTTCCTGTTTTTCTTCTTGGTTTTCCGCCTGAATTTCTTCCTGCACTTGGGCAGGGGTTTCTTCTTGAGAAGGTTCCTCGGCATTAACCTTAGGTTTATTTTCTTCTGCAGGTTGCTGTTCTGCACTATTTACGGAATTTTCTTGTTTATTTTCCGGGGCAGATTCTTGTAAGAGTTCATCTAAAGATTGTACTTTACCGTCATCGGATATTTCTTCAACATTCTCTTGGTTTTCTTCTTGTGCGGGATCTTTAAAAGAAGTATTTTTAGGGGCCGACATTTCCTCATCTTCCTGTTCGGCAGTTTCTTGTTCTACAGGTTTTTGCTCTTCATTTTCCGGTTCTTCTTTTTCGGAGAAACTTAAAGTTTTATTAGAAATTAAATCTTCGGCAATAAATGTTCTTGTTTTCTTTTTCTTATCTTTACCGTCAGTCTTTTTCTCATTTGGCTGTTGCAAATGGCTTTTTCTGATAGTATCTTCCAAAATCTTTTGCATATCGGAAGCATAATCTAACAACTCCGTACTTTGATCGTCGGTATTATATTCTTCGATTTCGGTTGCTACAGGTTTTGAAAGCATTGCTTCCGCTTCTTTTGCAATTTCTTCGGAACTTTTATTTGTATCAAACGGAACTTCAAAATCATTTTCAAAAGGGACTTCCAACACATCGTCTTCCTGCTCGTTTTGAGGTTCGGAAACAAAAGTTTCGGTTGCTTCTTCTAATTCCTCATCCGGCTGAGGAATACTTTCCGAAAGTTCCAATTCTTTTTCTTGTTCCGCTATTTTACCTTCTAAAGATGCAATTTTATCTGTCAAACTTTTTATTTGAGCAAGCAAATCGCTATTAACATCTTGTGCAGGGGTTTTTTGTTCAGATTTTTGTTCATTGACAGGCATAGCATTGACACCTGCCGGTAATGTTTCAGGAACAGGTAAAGTATCTGCATGATTTTGTACCGCAGGCATAGGCGGTTTGGGGCGAAATTTAGAAAAATCGGGGGCTTTCGGTCTTACTAAATACGGGAAAAATTCTTTTGCCGGTTTCCAATCCGGTTCTTGGCTTACAGCTGAAGTTTCGGAACAAACTAATGTATCCGGTCCAAAACCGTCTAATTTTTGTAATTCATCTTCTGTATAAGGCTTTTGAGAAACGCCATCATTCAGATATGCCCAATATTTCATATTTAACCCCTTAAATGATATATATTATAGTTTAGCAAATTATTAAACTAAAATAAACAGGAATTTGTACCCATAAATACTCACAAAAAACTATTGACTTTTACCAAATACCTTTGTAAAATTTTAATATGAAAACAATTTGGAATAATATAAAAAATTCTTTCCGTGCTTCTTTCAGAAACGGTATTTTTTACGGGTTACTTGATATTTTGTTCCGTTTAGTTGCCCTTTGCCTTTGGATACTTACGGTTAAACTTCTTATCACATTTATGTGGGAAGCCGTATTTGTTATCAAAGTCAATTCTGAACGTATTTGGTGGCTTGTATACAGTTCAATGTCACTTGTAATGGTAACGCTTTTGGCTTATACCGCAGTTTACGATAGGGAATAATTTATTTTTTTAAAACCCCTGCTCAAAAAGCAGGGGTTTTTTATTTTAGATTTTTGCAAGTATTTTTTGGGCAATTGCACAGTCTTCATTTATCTGTTTTGTAAGTTCACCAAGACCGTCAAACTTTTTTTCATCACGAATTTTTTGTAAAAATTCTGCCCTTATAATTTGACCGTAAATATCTTTATTAAAATCAAAAATAAAAATTTCAACCGTCGGTAATCCGTTTATTGTAACCGTAGGTTTAAAACCGATATTGCAAATACCTTTATATTTTTTCCCGTTCAGGTAAACAAAAACGGCAAATACTCCGCGCGGTAAAACTTGTTCCTTTGAAATATCTAAATTTGCGGTAGGAAAACCTATTTTACGCCCAAGTTGATTACCTTTTATTACTTTACCTTCCAAAGTAAAAGGGCGGCCGAGCATTTTATTAAAAGCAAGTATTTCGCCTGATTTTAAAGCAGTACGCAAACGGGAAGATGATATTTTGCTTTGGCCTTCTTCTTCAAAATCGATAACAAAAAGTTGAGTATTATTTTGCTTGCACTTTTCCCGTAAAAACGTAATATTACCTTGCCTGTTTTTACCGAAAGCAAAATCTTTACCGACGATAATTGCCCCCATTTTATATTTGTTTAGAAGTATAGCAAAAAATTCATCGGCACTTAAATCTTTAACTTTATTAAAGTCCAAATAAACGGTTTTAATATCTTTTAAAAGTTCTTTTTTTTGTTTTAAATCAAGCAAAACACTTTGCTCTAAATTATTATTTAAAATATTTTTCGGTGGAAATTGAAACACCAATGCAAGGGGGGATAAACCCAAATTTTTTGCTTCATGTTTAAGCAAAGTAAATAATTTTTTATGGCCACGGTGTACGCCGTCAAAAGTGCCGATTGTTATAAAGGTTTTAGGCATTTTAAAATATCCTCAACGGGGTTATTTTTTATTTGCTCCGGTGTTATTGCACCTTCTAAATTATAGTCACCTATGCTTAAACGGCGCAAACTGTCCAAATGCCCGCAAGTTCCAAGCATTTCGGCAAGCATTACACCAAGCGATCTTGCATAAGTTCCGCTTGAACAAAAAACGTCAAAACAAATTAAACCGTCTTGCATTGAAACATTTTCATATTTATACACGGTAGTTTTTGTTTCTTTTTCAATATTTGCACCTTCGCGAGCATGTGTATACATCGGTTTACCGCCGACTTTTTTTGCACTGTAAAACGGTATTTTTTGGGTTATTTCCCCTGTTAATTTTTGCAAAATATTTTTAAGTTCGGTTTCCGTCGGCATTTTATATGGTAATTGCTTGGTAACTTCGCCCATTTTATCCCAAGTATTTGTAGCTGTCCCAAGTTTTAAAACAACGCGGTACACTTTTGGCAAATGCAAAAAATCAGGTTGTTTTTTAGTTGCGTTTCCAAGCAAAAGCAAAAGTAAACCCGTTGCACAAGGGTCTAAAGTTCCGCTATGACCGATTTTTTTAAAATTAAGTTTACCGCGCAAAACATTTATAACATCATGGGAAGTCCACCCTTCTGTTTTATCTACGGCGAGTAAGGCACTTGTAATGTTCATTTAAGTTTGGAAACTGCTTTTTTGATTTCTTTTAGTAAATCTTTTTTTACTGTTTCAATTTTTGCACCAAGTAATTTAAAACCGGCTGCGCGCGCATGACCGCCACCGCCGAATTTATAGGCTATTGCACTAACGTCCACATTTCCTTTTGAACGTAAATTTACTGCTACTCGGTCCGGCTCTTCACGAAGTAAAACAGATACTTCCACAGACGGAATTTTAACCGGCCTGCTTACAATACCTTGCGTATAGCGCGGATCGATTTTGAAACTTTTAAAATCGTTTTTATTTAAAGTAATTTCCGCGGTTTTTTTGTCATGGTGCAAAACTAATTTTTCAAGCGCACGCCCAAGCAGTTTAGTTTCTTTATAAGATTTTGTGTTATATAAAACTTCGTTTATTGTGTGAATATCGGCACCGCACTCAAGCATATAAGCAGAACATCTTAATGCTTCTGCCGTCGTATTTGAATGCAAAAAACGTGCGGTATCTGTTACTAAACCGGTATATAAACAGGTGGCTTCTTTGGCAGTCGGTTTAACTTTTAAAAATTCAAAGAGTTGGACAATGATTTCCGCAGTTGAAGAAGCATGCGGTTCAATATAATTTACAGTACCGTATTTCTCACGTGTAATATGA
>JBGVBB010000011.1:0-3892 GCA_045225155.1 Elusimicrobiaceae bacterium | reverse complement strand
TTGCCTGACTTAAAAGCCTATACCAAGCAAGAGCCAAACTTGCTCCTATTAAATTATATCTGTTAAGATACAATATAATTATAGCATATTATGAGATAAAAAACCGCCTACATTATTTTTTAGTAAGCGGTTTTGCTTGTACCCCGAATTCTGTTCCTCGCGGACCTAAGCCCGAAAGGTGAAAGCCATTTATCTGAGCGGCCTACTTTGTCTTTTACGGATTACTCCGGCGCGGGCAGCACAACTGGCTTGGCCTTGCTTCACGGGGGGTTCGCCTTGCCGTGCAAATTGCTTTACACGCGGTGGGCTCTTGCCCCACCTTTTCACCCTTACCCTTGCGGGCGGTTTATTTTCTGCGGCACTGTCCGTCAAACAGGTATATGGCCCTGTCTCCCCGGTTTTTCAACCGGCCCGTTGCCCTATGAAGTTCGGAAGTTCCTCCGGAAACTGAGTTTCCGGCGGCTTTCTGGCAATAATATATTTTACCATTTTTAGAGAATATAATTGTTATATAAAGTCAAACCGAGTATGCGAACCTAGCAAAGAACTTAAATTGCAAAATATTCCTAACAAAATTCCAAACACTTAAATAATTTGCTAAAATATATAAGAATCGGGCAGTTGGCGCAGTGGTAGCGCGTCCGCCTCACACGCGGAAGGTCACAGGTTCGAACCCTGTACTGCCCAAATTTTTTATAAAAATTACACAAATAAAACAAAATGAACATAGATTTTTCTTTAGCATTAAACTTTTTTATAGCACTCTTGGCTATTTTAAACCCTATCGGTAATATCCCAATATTTTTGGAACATGTCAATACCGAAACCGCCGAAGTACAAAAAAATATTGCCGTACTTATGGCTTCATCAATATTTGTAATTATTTTATTCTTTTATTTTACGGGGCAACCGTTTCTTTCCTTGTTCGGTATAACAATCCCGGCATTTAGAATCGCAGGCGGTATACTCATTATGACAATCGGTTTTCGTTTACTTCACGGTAAACCGAAATTTGACCCCGACGGCATGGAAACATCTACCGAAACTAACCCCTTTTCTATCGCAACAAAACGTTTGAGTTCAATTATTGTTCCCGTTGCAACGCCTATCTTTGTCGGCCCCGGTGCAATAACAACAGTTATTTTATATTCCGAAAGATCTAAAAGCCCTGCCACCGCAGCTTGCATGGTAATAGCAATCATAGTTGCTTGCTTTTTAATCGGCGTGGCTTTATATATGTCAAGATGGTTTTTTAAAATTTTAAAAAAGAACGGTATGCAAATTGTATCAAGAACTATGGGCCTTATACTTTGCGCTATTGCCGTACAATTTGTTATTGAAGGTATAGCCCAACTTATCCCCGGCATTATTAACCCCGACTATTTGCATATATTAAAATAGCATGCAGAAATTAAAATTAGTTGCACCTTTTAAGGCGGCAGGTTCACAGCCTGAAGCAATAAAAAAACTTACAAATAATATTTTGGATGGTGCTTTGCGCCAAACTTTGCTCGGCGTCACGGGTTCGGGCAAAACTTTTACAATGGCAAGTGTTATTGAAAACTTGCAGCGCCCAACTTTAATAATGTCCCCAAACAAAGTTTTAGCGGCGCAACTGTATGCCGAATTTAAACAATTTTTTCCGGAAAATGCCGTGGAATATTTCATTTCTTACTACGATTATTACCAACCTGAAGCCTATATTCCGCAAACGGACAGTTATATTGAAAAAGATGCATCAATTAACAGTCATATTGAAAAATTACGCCTAAAAGCTACAAACTCTTTGCTCACAAGAAATGATGTTATTGTTATTGCATCCGTTTCTTCAATTTACAATATCGGCTCGCCGGAACAATTTGAAAAATTACGCATTTATTTAAAACGCGGTGCACAGTTAAACAGAACTGCTTTTACAAAACACTTAATCAAAATTCAATATGAAAGAAATGAAATGGATTTTTGTGAGGGTACTTTCCGTATAAGGGGTGCTTTTATTGATGTTTTCCCCCCATATTCGCAGACGGCTTTGCGTATCGGCTTAAGCGGAAACATTATTAATACTTTGCAGGAAATTAACCCTTTAACAATGGAAGTTATAAATGAACTTGATGATGTTTGGCTTTCCCCCGCAAAACAATTTGTGCAAGGCGAGGAAGGCTTTGAAAGCGCCCTTGCAGATATTGAGCGTGAACGCGACGAACGCATAAAATATTTTGAAAGCCAAAATAAATTGCTTGAAGCACAACGCATTAAAGAACGCACTAATTATGACCTTGCCATGCTCCGCCAAAGCGGTATGTGTGCGGGTATTGAAAATTATTCGCGTGTGCTTGAACACCGTCAACCGGGTGCAAGGCCAAACTGCTTATTTGATTACTTTAAACGCTTTAAAGATTTCTTGGTTTTTGTTGATGAATCACACGTAGCGGTTCCGCAAATACGCGGTATGTTTAACGGGGACCGTGCAAGAAAACAAATGCTGATTGATTTCGGTTTCCGTCTGCCGAGTGCTTTAGATAACCGCCCTTTAAAATTTGACGAATGGGAAAATTTACTGCCAAATACCGTCTTTGTTTCCGCAACGCCCGGGCCTTATGAACTGATGGTAAGCGGCAATAATATTGTTGAGCAAATCATCCGCCCCACAGGTTTAATTGACCCGCCTGTAATTATCCGCCCGGCCAAAGGCCAACTTGATGATTTGTTAACAAGGATACAAGAAAAAATCAAACAAAAACAACGCGTTTTGGTTTTGTCTTTAACAAAAAAGACTGCCGAAGATTTATCTGTTTTTCTTCTGGAAAAAGGTTTAAAAGCGACTTATTTGCATAGTAGTTTGGATGCACTTGAAAGAATTGATATTTTGCAAGATTTCACCAAAGGCAAATATGATGTGCTCGTCGGTATAAACTTGCTCCGTGAAGGTCTTGATATTCCGCAAGTCGGGCTTGTCGCAATTTTGGAAGCAGATAACCAAGGCTTTTTGAGAAATGAAACAACTTTAATTCAAATTGCGGGCCGTGCCGCACGCAACGCAAAAGGCGAAGTTGTTTTGTATGCGCAAAAAGAAACGCCGGCGATAAAATATGCACTTGCGGAAATGGACCGCCGCCGCAAAATTCAAACGGCGTATAACAAAAAACACCATATCACCCCAAAAAGTATTGTTAAAGCGGAAGTTGAACTTAAAGAATTTGAGGACAGTTCACGTGAGTCTTCACTTGCTTTAATTCATAGTGAAAGTGCGGTTCTGCCGGAGGCCAAAAATATTCCGCTTATGATTAAAGAATTGGAACGCCAAATGCTTGATGCGGCAGATAATTTAAACTTTGAACTTGCCGCGGAGTTGCGCGACCGCTTATTTGACCTTAAAGAAATGGCCTTACCTGCCGCTAAAATTCACAGAAAAAAGCGGAAATAAATACCTTGACAATTTCCGATATATACCATATACTAGATAATAAGAGGTTCATATATGAAAAGTAGAAATTTATTAATAATTTCTATCGTTTTTATGTTTATGTCCTTTTCAATATCGTCTTTATTTGCCCAAAATTTTAAAGATATTGAAAAGGATGTCTATGGTTCTATAAAAACATCATTTCAAGAAAAAGAACACTTTTCCTTATATGATTTCGTTTACAAAGACTTTGTTAAATATTACGGAAGAACAAACTTTAGTGATCCTCACAGAACTAACGGATGGTACCGCGTGGATGATTTTTTAAAATGGCTTAGAGAAAATGAAAATATTTTAAAACAAAAATTCATAGAAAACTATACGATAGAAAATGCAAATTCCCAAGAGAAAAAGGATTTTCTAAAACAATTAGCATCGTCTTTTACAACCCAGGAAGCTTACACTTATCCACCAAAAAATGATTATGCT
>JBGVBB010000010.1:0-12649 GCA_045225155.1 Elusimicrobiaceae bacterium | reverse complement strand
GTAATCATTCTTAAAACCTTGATCGTTTAAACTTTCAAATAATTTGTGGAAATTATATTCTTTTTGATATGCTCGCCTGATAAAATTGTCATCTATTACTTTGATGTCTGATTTGATTTCTGACTTGACTGTGGTGTTTACTAAGTCTCGTAGTTCTTTTATGTCAGACTTATATACTAAGTCGTCACTTAACATTTGTGCAAAAGTATTCCCGTTACTTGTTATAAGTAACGTGAATATTAATACTATTGAAATTAGTTTTTTACACAATACACCCATATATAATATATGTTAAATGTTTAAGACGTTGCCAACAAGAGCAATTAGACCTATCAAAAAGGGACTAAAGGACCTATGTTTATTTGGCTTAAAGGCCTAAAAAAGGTAAAATGTATTTATGCTAACAGTAGATAAAGTTTTAAAACTAGGCAAAATAACTTCCACGCAAACGGTTGCAAAAGATATTGCCGCAATATTTCCTAAAGAAAATATTTTAATTACCGCAGCTACGCAAACGCAGGGCAAAGGGCAGTATGAGAGGACATGGTCCTCAAACCCGGGCGGGCTTTATTTTACCTTACTTTTAAGGCCTAAAAAAATGTCAAATTTAAGGGATTTATCTTACCAAACAGGCAAGGCCCTGGCCAGGACTTTGGAAACAGAATACGGCCTAAAAACACAAATTAAATTGCCAAACGATGTGCTTGCTTTGCATGGTAAAACTTACAAGAAAATCGCAGGCATTTTGATTGAGAGCCAAAGCACAAATAAAAATTTAAATTTGCTTTTGGTGGGTGTTGGCATAAATGTAAATAATAAACTGCCCGAAGATTTAGAGGCAACCTCAATTAAGCAAATAAAAAAGAGCGCCCAAAATATTGACGCTCTTTTAGAAAACTTCCTTAAAAACTTTGCCGAAGAATATTTACTTTGGCAAAATTCTATTTAGTTTCTTAGAATTTATATCTGAAACTTAAACCCATTAAATGGCTGGTTGCACTTCTATAACGAACAGGTTTTTGTGAAATTGCATGAGTACTCAAATTTTCCGTAGTTGCATGTCCATTTAATCCTGTAGCATATAAGAAAGAATAACTTAAATCTAAGATAACATTTTCACTAAGTTGAAAACCGGCACCTGTACCGATAATATAGCGGTCATCAACAGGTAACATAACGTCCATAAATTGATCATTTAACGGAGATTTATCAAAAATAAAACTACCGCGGAGTTTAACAGCATCAGTCAAAGTATATTCAGCACCGACACCGATTCTATATGCATCCTGATAATGTTTAGCATTATTTAAATCGGTATTTCCACCATTCATTAAGCCAGGAGCCCCTGTGCCTGGTGCATAGTCAAAATAAATATCAACGGCTCTAAAGCAACTCCAGAAAACATTGGTCCAGTTTGCTTCAATTAATAATTTTTCAACAGGTCTGTAAGAAACGCCGATTGCAAGTTGGGCAGGGAAAGTAATATCACCCCAGAAATCACCGCCATTTGTGAAACCGGCGCCGCCGGGATTAAATTTAGCAGGACCTCTTACACTGTGGTCATTTCTAAAACGGAAACTTGCACCGAAGTTAACCTTTTCATTTGCATTATAAAATAAAGCCAACATTCCGGAAAAGGCAACGCTATCTCCATCAAGATCCATATCTTGGTTAGCAGAACCGATATGAACTTTTTCAGTAAAGTTCAAATATTGTACTTCAGCACCTAAAGATACTGATAATCTGTCTGTTGCTTTAAAAGCAACTGTCGGTTGAAGTGAGAATGTTGTAACACCAACATGATATAAACTGCTAACACTTGTACCTAACCATGCTTTTTCGGTATAATCATTACTTAAACCAAAACGTGCCATAGCACCTAAGCCCCACCACCATCTTTCATTAATTTGTTGTGTATAAAAGACATTAGGTAAAGGCCACCATTGGCGTTTTGCTTTCCCTTTAACCCCATCATAAACTATACCACCGCTTGCGGTAACAACCGTTATACCGGTTTGTATTTGTTTGCCAGGAAGTTCGGTAATAAGTGCAGGGTTTAATGCAAGTGATGCAGGTTCTGCTTCACCGGCTAAAACCGCACCGCCCATAGCGTTGCCGCGTGCACTAAATTCATAAAGCCCGAAACCTGAGGCTAATGCCAAGTTCGCTAAAAACAAAAATGGCAGGGTTAATACTAACTTTTTCATTTTTATTCCTCCAAAAATATTTACTATTTTCCTTACATAAATATTATACCATATTTTTAGCACAATGTGTGCTGATAAAAATATTTTACATTTTTACGTCTAAGATTATTAAATAAAAAAACTCCCACACACTAAAAAATATGGGGGAGTTCTTAAAACAAATAAAAACTAATCAATAAAGAAGTCTTTGCCTTCGGCTAAAAATTCAAGGCATTTGCCTGTGCCTAAAGCAACACATCTTAAAGGATCTGCCGCACGGCGGACAGGGATATCCGTTTCCTTATGAATAAGGTCCGTAATACCTCTTAAAAGTGAGCCACCGCCTGCTACAACTAATCCCCTATCGACAAGGTCTGCCGCAAGTTCGGGCGGGGTTTCTTCAAGTGTTCTTTTAACCAAATCTACGATAGCACGGACAGGTTCAAGAACCGCTTGGCGGATTTCATCAGATGTAACTGTCATGGTACGCGGTAAACCTTGTGTTTGGTCGCGCCCTTTGACTTCCATGCTCATTTCTTCTTCTAAAGAATAAACGGAGCCGATTTGAATTTTTACTTCTTCGGCGGTAGTTTCGCCGATAATTAAATTGTATTTCTTTCTAAAGTATTGGACAATGCAATCTGTAATTTCGTCCCCTGCGATATCAATAGAGTTTGCAACAACCATACCGCCGAGTGAAATGACTGCAACTTCAGTTGTACCGCCGCCGATATCAACAATCATATTGGCATGCGGTTCGTTAATGTCCAAACCTGCACCCATGGCTGAGGCCATAGGTTCTTCAATTAAAATAACTTCCCTTGCACCGGCTTGCTTTGCTGCGTCTTCAACGGCACGGCGTTGCACTTCGGTGGTAGAAGAAGGTATACCTATAACGATACGCGGCCTAAGTAAAGATTTCCTGTTATGTACGCTTCTTATAAAGTAGCGTATCATTTTTTGTGTTACGCCAAAAGAAGCGATAACCCCGTTCTTCATAGGCCTTTCCGCGACTATATTGGCGGGTGTTCTGCCAAGCATTTGTTTTGCTTGGGTGCCGACGGCTTTAACCTCGCCGGTGTCTTTATCTAAAGCGACTACGGACGGTTCGCTTAACACAATGCCTTTATCTTTAACATAAATAAGACAGTTGGCTGTGCCAAGGTCCATACCCATATCATTAGAAAACAACCCGCCTAAATAGTCCAGAATCATAAACTAAGCCACCAATTTAATAATTGCCACTTCGGCATTATCGCCTTTGCGGATGCCTGCCCTGTAAATGCGGGTGTAACCGCCGTTACGGGTAGCATAGCGTTCAGACAAAACTTCAACAAGTTTTTTGTAAACAGTTTTATCTGTAACTGCATTTTTGAGGGCTAACTTTTCGCCGTTTTTAGCAAGGGTAATCAAGGCTTCAACTTCGCGCCTGACTTCTTTTGCTTTCGGTAAAGTGGTTGTAACTTCCTCATGCAAGATAATGCTTTGGGCCATATTGGCAAGCATTGCTTTGCGGTGAGAGGTTGTTTTACCAAGTTTGCGAACACCTGTGTTCTTAATCATAAAATTACTCCTTAATCTCTGCTAACTTTAACTTCATCGCCGCTAATCTTTCTTGCACTTCTTGTAAAGATCTTGCACCGAAGTTCTTTACCATATTAAGTTGTTTTTCGGTTTTAGAAGTAAGTTCGCCAATGGTTTTGATATTGGCTGCTTTTAAACAATTTAATGAGCGTTGAGAAAGTTCAAGCATCTCAACGGGTTGGGATAAAACCTCAGAATCGGTTTCCTCTTCTTTTACGACTTCTTCTTGCTGGGGTACTTCGTCAAATTCCGCTTCGGCACCTTCAACTGTAAAGATGTGTAAAGATTGGGATAACCTAACCGCTGCTTTATGTAATGCTACGCGCGGTTCTAAAGTACCGTCGGTAGTAATTTCAATAATTAAGCGGTCATAGTCTGTTTTCTGCCCGACGCGTGCCGGCTCAACATCATAATGCACCTTTAAGATAGGTGAGAAGATGGAGTCAATCGGCATAAAACCTGCGGGGCGGGTTACTTTGAGGTTTTCCTCAGCATAACCGCGGCCTTTGGAAATTTCAATTTCCATAACAAGTTTTGCGCCTGCGTCTAATGTGGCAATAGCCAAATCTTTATTAACGATTTCAACACCTGCAACTTCGGTAATATCTGCACCGGTTACGACACCTTCTTTTGCAACTTCAAGGTGCAAATATTGGCGCGGGGCGGAATCGTCCATTTTAACTCTTAATTTCTTTAAGTTTAAGAGGATTTGTATAACGTCTTCCCTAACATTTGGGATAGTGCTGTATTCGTGTACAACACCGGCAATTTTAACAGCGGTGACAGCAGCACCTTCAAGCCCAGAAAGCAAGATTCTTCTTAAAGAATTGCCAACAGTATGCCCTAAACCCGGTTCATAAGGTTCAGCAACATATTTGCCGTAGGTGGCAGTTTCTTCAACTGTTTTTACTGCTTTAGGTAAAACTAAACTTTCAAAAGCCATACAAATAAAACCTCCAAACTATTTAGAATAGTGTTCAACTATTAACTGGTCATTGACTGGGTAAGCACTTTCTTCCCTATCCGGCCAGCGGAGCAAAGTTACTGTTAATTTGCTTGCATCAAATTCAAGGAAGCTCGGGCGAAGTGTGCGTTTTTCGGCATCTTCCAAAGCTTGTTTAACATTGACATTGTTTGCAAGGCGTGCATCCAAAGTAACTTTATCACCTAATTTTAATTGCAAAGAAGGAACGTTTACGACTTTATCATTTACTTTGATATGACCGTGTAAAACAATTTGCCTTGCTAAGCGAAGTGAGGTTGCAAAACCGGCACGTTTGACGATATTATCAAGACGGGTTTCCAAATATTTAATAAATTGGACACCTGTTTGACCGGTTGCTTTTGTTGCTTTGTTAAAAAGGTTTGCAAAAGGAACTTCCGTCATACCGGAAATGAATTTTGCTTTTTGTTTTTCCTGTAAACGAACTGCGTATTCGGATAATTTCGCACGGCGCGGGGCTTTGCCCTTTTTGACGGCGGAAAGTTTATCCATTACACAATTTGTGTAACATTTTGTACCTTTTAAAAATAATTTGCATGCTAATTTCCTGCATTTTTTGCAAGAAGGACCTGTGTATCTTGCCATAATTACATTCTCCTCGCTTTAGGTGGCCTGCAGCCATTATGTGGAATCGGGGTTACGTCTTTAATAGAGGTAACTGTAAGCCCTGCTTGTTGCAAAGCTCTGACGGCTGTTTCCCTGCCTTGGCCGGGGCCGCAAACTTTAACTGCTACTTCTTTCATACCTAATGCAAGGGCCTTTTCTGCGGCTTTGTTGCAGGTAATTTGGGCAGCAAAAGGTGTACCTTTTTTGGTGCCTTTAAAACCGTGTGAACCTGAAGTAGACCATACAATTGTACCGCCTTTATCGTCGGTAACGGTAACGATTGTGTTGTTAAAAGAGCATTGTATATGTACAACGCCATGGGCAGGCGCGCGGCCTGTTTTCTTTTTAGCTTTTGCCTCTGCTACCGGAGCGGGGGCTGCTTGATTTTCTTTTTTAATTTCTTCTGCCATTTTCTTGGTACCTTAAATTAAATTTTACTCAGCTTTAACTTTTGCACCCACAGTTTTCCTGCGGCCGCGTCTTGTTCTGCTGTTGGTTTTGGTTCTTTGACCGCGGCAAGGCAAATTCCTTCTGTGCCTGTTACCGACATAAGAACCAATTTCAATAAGACGGTGAATGTTTTGTGAAACTTCCCTTCTTAATTCGCCTTCAACTTTATATTCTTTTTGAAGTAAGGAGTTAAGTAAACCGGCTTGTTGTTCGGTTAAATCTTTAACTCTTGTTTCAGGGGTGATTTTGCCCGCAACTTTTGCCAAAATATCTTTAGCAATTTTTGGCCCAATACCATATACATATTGGAGGGCGATATCAATCCTTTTGTTTTTAGGTAAATCTATACCTGCGATTCTTGCCATATATTCATTAACTCCTGTTTAACCTTGGCGTTGTTTGTGTTTTGCAACGGGGCAAATGACGCGCACAACACCATTACGTTTAACAATTTTGCATTTTTGACATATCTTTTTTACACTTGCTCTGACTTTCATTTATTTCTCCCGGTAGGTTATTCTACCTTTGCTCAAGTCATACGGGGAAAGCTCTAACCTGACTTTGTCACCCGGTAAAATCCTTATATGAAACATTCTCATTTTACCTGAAATATGCCCGAGTATTACTTTACCGCCTGCGATCTCTACTTTAAACATTGCATTCGGTAATGCCTCAAGGACTTTACCTTCAACTTCTATTTTATCACTCATTGCTTCTCCGTTTTTTAGGGGGCTTAATTAACGGTTACTCCGTCAAAATAAGCGCACCGTTTTTTGTTACTGCGACTGTATGTTCAAAGTGTGCCGAATATTCGCCGTCGGCAGTAACAACTGTCCATTGGTCTTCTAAAACTTCTACTTCATCACAACCCAAGTTAAGCATTGGTTCAATCGCCAAGACCATACCCTCTTTCAAAATTATGCCCTTTCCTTTGGGGCCATAATTTAAGATACAAGGGTCCTCGTGAAGTTTACGCCCAACACCGTGGCCGCAATAATCACGAACGATGCCCAAGCCACTTGCCGTAGCATAAGTTTCTACCGCATTGGATACATCGCCGAGATGCACCCCAGGTTTTACAACTTCAATCGCTTTGTACAACGCTTTTCTTGTGTTAGCAAGAAGCTGGCTGACTGAAGCGGAAACTTTACCTACGCTGAATGTTCGTGCCGAGTCTGCATGAAAGCCATCTTTATATGCGCCGACGTCTATACCAATAATATCGCCTTCGCGCAAGATGACATCTTTTGAAGGTATGCCGTGCACTACTTGCTCATTTACAGAAGTGCAAATACTGCCCGGAAACCCGCCGTAACCTAAAAAAGAAGGAACGGCGCCTTCGGCCCGAATCATCTCTTCTGCAACTTTATCTAATTCCCAAGTGCTTACACCCGGAACGACTTCAAGTTGCATTCTTTTAAGAACTTTGGCAATTATTCTGCCTGATTCTTTTATTTTAGCGATTTCTTCGCTACTCTTTAATTCTACCATTTTTAGACCTCTAATGCACGCTTTACTGTTAAAGAAACTTCTTCAGCACTTCTTGAAGCGTCAACAGTAATATAGCCTTCTTCTTTAGAATAATAATCAAGTAGAGGTTCTGTTTCCTTCCTAAAAACATCTAAACGATGCTTGGCACTTTCAAGCGTGTCATCGGCGCGGGTGTAAAGTTCCCCACCGCATTGTGAACACTTACCTGTATAGGAAGGCCAATAAATATTTTCAATATGCCCGCAATTTTTGCAAAGGCGGCGTGAAGTAAGACGTTTTAAAACAACTTCTTCACTGGCTTTAAGTAAAATTACTTTTACTTTTTGGCCGGCATCCTGTAAATATTTTGTTAGAGTTTGCGCTTGCGCTAAAGTTCTTGGGAAACCGTCAAATAAAATATTTTCTTTGCCTTTAATGGCTGCAAGTAATATTTCCGTAATCAAATTATCAGGCACTAAATTACCTTTGCTGATTAGGTCTTTGACTTGTATACCCAAAGGGCTTTCCTTCTTGATTTCCGCACGGATTAAATCACCCGTAGAAACATGATAGTAACCTTGCTTTTTCAAGTTTTCTGCTTCCGTACCTTTACCGGCACCCGGATAACCAAGAAGTATAATATTCATAGCCCTAAAAATTATTCTCCGACATTAAACCAGCGCCCTTTTATCCTGTTGCCTTTCATTAAAGGCTGATAATTATGCGCCAGTAAGTGGGCTTGAATTTGACCCACAGTATCTAAAGCGACACCGACAACAATCAAAAGTGCCGTACCGCCGAAATAGAAAGGAACATTGAATTTCATCCTCATGAAATCAGGCAAAACTGCAATCGCGGCAACAAATAATGCGCCCCAGAAAGTAATTTTGTTCATTATTCCTTCTATGTAAATTCTTGTTGAATCCCCGGGCCTTATACCAGGTATAAAACCACCCCATTTCTTCATATTTTCAGCAATATCTTTGGGGTTGAATGTCATTGAATTATAGAAATAGCAGAAGAAGATGATTAAACCAATGTAAATTAAAGAATAACTTATATTGCCTCTTCCCATCCATTCCATAATTCTTTGTGCCCACGGAGAATCAGGCATAAATTGTGCAACTGTTAACGGCATTGACATCACAGACATAGCAAAGATGACTGCGATAACACCGCTTTGGTCAATTTTTAAAGGCAAATAACTTGCTTTACCGCCATACATTTTATTGCCAACCATACGTTTGGCATAATGTACAGGGATTTGCCTTTGGGCTGTTTCTACCCAAACTACTAAACCCATAATGACTACAACTATTGCAAGTATTACAAGGGCTGTTACAAGTTGCATTTCTTCGCTGCTTACTAAATTGAAAAGCATGTAAATAGCGGAAGGTAACCTGTCAACGATACCGGCAAAGATGATTAAAGAAATACCGTTACCGATACCCTTTTCTGTAATTTGCTCACCAAGCCACATAATAAACATTGTACCTGTGGCCAAAGTTAAAGTTGTAGTTAAAATGAAAGACCAAGAAGGATCAATAACGATATTTAACCCCCCCGGGGCAGACATTTTTGTTAAGGCAATAGTAAGACCAAAACCTTGCAGCAAAGCCAAAACCAAACCAAAAACTCTTGTTATTTGGTTTTCTTTTCTGCGGCCTGCTTCGCCTTCCTTGCTTAATTTATCAAGCCCCGGAATAACATGGGCGCCTTTTATAAGGCCCATGATGATTGAAGCATTGATGTAGGGCATAATACCCAAAGCAAGAACGGAAAACTTACCTAAAGCACCGCCGGAAAAGATATCCAAAAAGCCGAGCATACCGCCCTCATGTTGTTTAAAAAACATAGCAAGGGCTTCACCGTTAATGCCCGGTATTGGAATAACTGCCGCCACCCTGTACACCGCAAGAGCGATTAAAACAAATAAAATTCTCTTACGGAGTTCAGGTGACTCAAAAAGTGCTGCAATAGGATTATTATTATCCATTATTTTTTAGCCTTTTTTTCAATTAAAGTTGCTGTACCGCCTGCTTTTTCAATAGCAGCTTTTGCAGAGGCTGAAAAACCATGTGCGCTGACTTTTAAAGCAACGGTAAGTTCGCCGGTACCCAAAATTTTAACTTTATCAGCTTTCTTGATTAAGTTAGCTTTCTTTAAAGTTTCGGGGTTAACTTCTGCACCGGCTTTAAATTTCTTTGCCAAAGAACCGATATTTACAAATTCGCCCTTATTTGCAAAAGATACATTTGAGAATCCGCTTTTAGGGATTCTTCTGACCAAAGGCATTTGACCGCCTTCTTTACTTTCCTTTCTGGTATTACCTGAACGGGAAGTTTGACCTTTCATACCTTTTGTTGAGCTTCTGCCCATACCGGAACCGATACCGAGACCGATTCTTCTTTTGGCTTTCCTGGAACCATGTTTAGGAAAAAGTGTGCTTAAATGTACCATAGTTGTTATTCTCCTTTAACTTCTGCCTTTGGGGCTTCTTCTGCCTTGGAGGCGGCTTCCGCCGGTTTTGCTTCTTCGGCAGGAGTTTCCGGTTCTACATATTTACCGCGGGCTTGCAAAACATCTTTTTTGCTCTTAAGTGCTTTTAAGCATTCCATAGTAGCATAAGCTAAATTGCAAGAATTGGTGCTGCCGATACTCTTTGAAAGAATATTTTTAACACCTGCTGCTTCCAAAATCAAGCGGACAGCAGCGCCGGCGATAACACCGGTACCGGGGGCAGCCGGTTTCATCCAAACTTTGGAAGAACCGAAACAACCCATGATTTCGTGGGGAATAGTTCCGTTAAGGAGCGGGAAACTAACCATGCTTTTCCTTGCTTGGAATTCCGCCTTAGATACGGCAAATTGTACTTGATTTGCCTTACCTATAGCTACGCCGACTTTACCATTACCGTCTCCGACGGCAACCAAAGCCCTGAAACCAAACCTTTTACCGCCCTTTACCACTTTTGCGGTTCTTGCAACGTGAATAACGGTTGTGCGGCCTTCCGGTTTGGCGCGTAACTGAAACTCGGCCTTATGGCCTTTCGCTTCTTTATTTTCTTTGTTATTTAACATAGTTCACCTTAAAATTTTAAGCCGCCTTTTCTGGCTGCTTCAGCGAGGGCTTTAACCCTGCCGTGATAAACTCTGGCACCTCTGTCAAAGCAAACTTCTTTGATGCCTTTTTCAATTGCTTTTTTAGCAATAAGTTCGCCCAAAGCAGTTGCTGCTTCAATGCTTTTGCCGGAGGCTTTATATTTGCCAGCAAGTTCTTTACCGCAAGTAGTAGCGGAAACTACTACCTTGCCGTTTAAGTCGTCAATTACGCTTGCATAAAGGTAATTAAGACTTCTGTAAACAGACAAGCGCGGATGTTTGATACCTGCTGCTTCAAGTTTCTTTTTAGTTCTTTCTTTTCTGAACTGATATCTTTCTTGTTTAGTTGCCATAATTATTTAGCACCTCCGGTTGCGGCTGCTTTACCGGCCTTGCGGACGATATGTTCGCCTTGATATTTAATACCGCTGCCTTTGTAAGGTTCAGGTATTCTTAATTTGCGAATTTTAGCAGCAAAGTCACCGACTAAAACCTTATCCATACCTTTAATTTGTACTAAAGGTGTTTTAACATCGGCAACAACTGTGATACCTTGCGGTATATCAATAATTACAGGGTGGGAAAACCCAAGTTCTAAATTGAGTTTATTGCCTTGTACAACTGCTTTGTAACCAAGACCGTTAACTTCAAGAACTTTTACGAAAGGTGTTTCAACACCGAGTACGAGGTTTGCAATTCTTGCACGTGCAGTACCGTAAAGAGCATTTAATTCCCTTTCGCGGCTTGCATCTTTAATAGCCAAATTTAAAACATTGTTTTCAAGTTTGGCTTCAATGCCTTCGGGCATAGTGTAAGAAAGATTACCAAGAGGGCCTGTTACTTTAACTTCAGAGCCCTTTACTTCCACTTTTACTTTAGCGGGAATTTGTATAGGTTTTTTACCGATTCTACTCATAATTCACCTACCACACTTGGCACAAAACTTCGCCGCCCACCTTTTCTTCCTTGGCTTTGGCATCGGTCATGATACCTTTTGAGGTGGACAAAATTGCAGTACCGAAAGCACCGCGAACGGTAGGAATATCATTATAGGAACTATAAATTCTTCTACCGGGGCGTGAAACCCTGCGAAGCCCTTGGATAACGCAATTGTTTTCCGGAGTATATTTTAAAAATACTCTTACAAAACCGCCTTTGGTTTCACTGTGAAGGGCTTTATAGTTTGCTATATAACCTTCTTCTTTTAAAACCCTGGCGATTTCGGTTTTTACTTTAGAAAAGGGAATATCTACCCTTTCCTTTTTCTTCATATTTGCATTTCTTATTCTTGTTAAGAAGTCTGCTATCGGATCCATAATAATTGCTTTTAGAATCTACTTTCCGCAAAAAAGTTACTGCACGCGGAGTTAAATTCTAATAAAGCCCTCCTTACCAGCTTGATTTCTTGACACCCGGGATTAAGCCCTGATGTGCCATTTTTCTGAAACAGATACGGCAAAGACCGAAATCTCTGTAGTATCCTCTTGCTCTACCGCAGATTTGGCAGCGATTATGATATCTTACTGCGAATTTTTGCGGTTTTGCCATTTTTGCAACCCATGCTTTTGTAGCCATATATAGTTGCTCTCCTTATTTAGAAATGGTCCCTTTTCTGAAAGGGAAACCCATTAAGTCCATTAAAAGTTGCCCTGCTTTATTATCTTTAGCAGTGGTAACAAATGTAATGTTCATGCCTTGCGGCTTAGGGGATTTTTCAACATTGATTTCCGGGAACACATAGTGTTCTTTAATACCAACGTTTAAATTTCCTCTGCCGTCAAAGCCACGGCCATTGAAGCCTTGGAAGTCGCGTATACGAGGGGCAACAATGTTTACGAATCTATCAAAAAATTCATACATTCTGTCGCCACGCAAAGTTACTCTTACACCGATTGGCATACCTTCTCTAAGTTTAAAGTTAGAGATGGATTTTTTAGCACGCATGATTTGGGCTGCTTGGCCTGTGATGGCTGTAAGGTCTTCTTTAGCGATATCAACAAATTTGATATCTTCGCGAGCATCAGCAACACCGATATTGATAACGATTTTTTCAAGTTTAGGTGCTGCCATCGGGCTTTTAACCTTCATTTCCTTCATTAAAGCAGGAAGGATTTTTTCTTTATAAAGAGTTTTATATCTGGGTGTATAATTTTCTGTTTTATTTGTCATAATATCCTCTTATAAAGCGGCCCCGCATTTGGAGCAAACTCTTGTAACAATACCCTTGTCATTTGTTTTGGTTTTAGGGG
>JBGVBB010000009.1:0-6188 GCA_045225155.1 Elusimicrobiaceae bacterium | reverse complement strand
GTACATACCGTCTTCTTCACACAAGGTGCAGGCAACTTCTATCGGCGGGTATTCTTCTTTTGATTCTTTTAAAGTCCTTATAACTTCCAAAATTATTGCAAGGCCGGCGCGGTCATCTGCACCTAAAACCGTTTTACCGTCTGTTACCACTTTACCGTTTTTAATACTTGCTTTTACATTACTGCAAGGTGCGACCGTATCAAGGTGTGCGCCCAAAATGAAAGGTTTACTTTTTACTGTTCCCGGGAATCTTGCCATTACATTGCCTTTGGCGGTAGTATTAAATTTTTTACCTGCATCGTCTACAAAAACCTTGCCCCCAAGTTTTTTAAGTTCACGTTCCATATATTTTTGCATAGGTAATTCTTTGTTTGATGTAGCATCAATCTTTGTCATTTCTATAAATTGCTTCATCATCCTATCATAATTTATTTTCATAATTTATCTCCCGATATTTCAGTTAATATACCTTGCTTAACCAACACTATATTTTGACATAAATATTTACATAATGCAAGATTATGTGAAATAAACAGCAAAGCAAATTTGTATTTTTTTTGCATTTTAGTAAGCAAATTGACTATCTGTGCCTGCACGGAAACATCCAAAGCGCTTGTGGGTTCATCGGCAATAATCAGTTTGGGTTTTAAAATTAATGCCCTTGCTATATTTATACGCTGGCGTTGCCCGCCCGAAAATTGGTGCGGATATTTTTTAAGGTCATGTTCCCCTAAGGACACTTCTTTTAAAGCCTGAATTAAAATTTGTTTTGTGTAAGGTTTTTTATTTATTGTAAACGGTTCGCTTAAAATTTGTTCAATTGTTTGGCGCGGATCTAAAGCACTGTAAGGGTCTTGGAAAATTACACCTATATTTGCAAGTATTTTTCTAAATTCCTTTTTACCGGTTTTGGAAACATCTTCACCGAATATTTTTATTGTCCCGGAGTCTTGCTTTTCAAGGCCCAAAATAATTTTAAGTAAAGTTGTTTTACCGCAACCGGAAGGGCCTATTAAGGCCAAAGTTCGGCCTTCCTTTAAAGTTAAATTCGCACCTTTTAAAACTTCTGTTTTTTGTTTTCGCAAAAAAGAATTTTTGACATAGGTTTTTTTGATTTCCCTAAGTTCAAGAACGGTATTAGATGGCATTTTTCCTCCTTTGCGAATCTACACTTTTTGCCCAAAAGCAAGCGCAGTAATGCTGCGGTAATAATTCTTCCAAAGAAGGTGTAAATTTAAAGCATACCCTTGATGCCTTTTTGCATCTGTTTTTGAAAGGGCAACCGTAAAAACGGGAGGCGCCCCTAAGTGAACCGTAAATTTCAAAAAGCGGAATACCTTTAGGTGTATCTTTCGTTATTATTGACTTAAATAAGCCGTAAGTATAAGGATGCAAAGGGTTTGAAAATAAATCTTTGGAAGTTGCTTCTTCAACTTTTGTACCGGAATATAAAACAAAAATTCTATCGGCAATTTCTTTTGCAAGTATTAAATCATGCGTTATAAAAATAACGGCCATTTTGTAATTTCGCTGGAGTTTTTTTATAAGGTCCAAAATTTGTTTTTGTGTGTTTTCATCAAGGGCGGTGGTGGGCTCATCAGCAATTAAAAGTTTTGGATTTAAAGCAAGGGCCAAAGCAAGCATAACGCGTTGCCTTTGTCCGCCGGAAATTTGATGTGCATAAGAATTTAAAATACTTTGCGGTAATTCCACTTGCTCGAGAAGTTTTTTTATTTTTTCTTCGGCTTCGTTTAAAGGTAAATTTGTCCTTACTTTAAAAACTTCAAGCAAATGCTGCCTGATTGTTATAACGGGGTTTAAAGCGGTTAAAGCGTCTTGGAAAACAAGGGCAATTTCCTTGCCGTTAATTTCGCGTCTTTCTTTTTGTGAAAGTTGTAAAATGTTTTTACCTTGAAATAAAATTTCCCCTTTTGTTACGCTGATATTGGGCGGAAGTAAACCCATTATAGCCATGGCTTGCATGGTTTTACCGCAGCCGGATTCGCCCACGATAGCAAGGGTTTCCCCCTCATTTAATTTATAAGATAAATTTTTTACAAGCGGGTAAACTTTACCGTTTTTATTTTTTATAGAAACAGTTAAATTTTTAACTTCCAGCATAAAGTTATTTTAACATTTTGTGATAGAGTATTGTCAAAAAATTATTGAAAATTATTTAATTTTTTACAAAATCTTCAAATTGCGATTGTGATAAAATTGTTTCTTCCCCATTTTCAAATTTATCAATTTGCCAAACATCATCTTTGGTTAGAGGAAGATAAAATATTTGTCTCGTAATTTTACTAGCCTGTTTGTAAGCTTCCTTTAATGCCTTAATTTTCGCTTTATATATGTTGTTATCAAAACCGATTTTATGCCCTTCATTTATACTTTTTACTTCAAAGATTTGTATGCGACCTTTTTTGTCTTTCATAATAAAATCTGGGTAAGAAGAATGTACTCCACCCATGTAATATTCAAATTTTATTATTGAGTTCGGAGTGTAATTTTTACCCCACAAATATATTCCTTTGTCTTCTTTGAACATTTCCGGTTGTTTATTTTTTAAATTGGCTATAGCCTCTGTTGATAAATCTTTTAAAATACTTGCCCACTCTCTTTCTGCATCACTATCAAAGGAAAACTTATCATTACCTGCCTTTTTTTGCCAAACACAGTTAGCAATATTGGTATAATTGCCATTATCTGTGTAATAAGAGGTCAAAGCAAAAGAAACTTCTTTATCAGTTTCCATACTCTCTTCATAATTACAGATATATTTTTCATTTTCTTTTATTATATCTTCTAGATATTCTATAGCCTGCCACCATTTTTGATAATCTGTAGCATAATTGTAAACGATTTCTGTGATTTCTTTATCTGCTTGTTTTAATTTTCTACTCAACTCAAATATACTTTTATGATGTAAAATTGTTTTTTGAGTTTCTAAAAATTTTTGCAAATTAAATCCTGATTTCTTTATAAGGGGTTTCAATTTTGTTGTTTTTACTCTGACATTTTTTGTTATATCATAATTGTTTTGTAGTTTGACTGAATAAAAACGGGTTTGTTCTTTAGGTTGTATACCCCAGACCCAAGCTGTTAATGCTAGGTTTTTGGCTTCTTCGTCTAATATTTCGTAATCGAGCAAACGGGGGTTTCTGCGTACTCTGCCTAAAACTTGTTCATCAAGTTGTTTGCTTTTCGTGTCACGTACCTGGTAAAGCATGCAAGCACGTGGAATATCCCATCCTTCAGTGATTACCATTTTAAAAATTATGATATCTATACTTGCAAGTGGTTCTTTGGCATAATCTTTCCATTTGGCAACAGGTAGTTTTTTTGCTTTAAATACGTCATTAGTATCGCATTTTTTAGGATCGTCTACGATTAGTAACCATTTTAATTCAGGGTATTTATTTAATGCAGGGAAAATATTTTGTTCTAATTCTTTATCGGCCTTATCTTTATTTGATATTTGTATAATTAAGCAAGGGTTTACCCCAAGTTTATTACGATAATCTTTTTTTATTTCCTCAAATTTTGAAAGTGCCGTTTTAATATCGTCACTTTCTTCCCCCCACTCAATATGTTTTATAAGTTTCGCATTTTCAGCCTCTTCCTCTGTTATTATAACATCTGGGTGTTGCCCTCTTGAAAGTTTTGGAGTAGCGGAAAAATTTATAATTTTTATAAAATATGTTTCGCTGATATCGTCTAAATTCTTTGTTGCTATATGGCATTCATCTTTTATTAAAATAACTTTTTTATTTTGCCCGTAAAGTTCAGAAGTTAAATTTTGTAAGAATGATTCCATAGCACCTTGCATAAGCCGACCGCCTTTTTTGTATAAATCACGTGGTAATAAATAAACGTTGTATTCTGTAGGTATAAAAAGACGTTCTTCGCCGGAAATATTGCTGTTAATTAAATAAGGGTTTAAATATTTAAAAGATTGTTTTTGTTTATATTCACAAAACTTATTATAGTTTTGTTTTGCCAAGTCACCTTTTGAAAGAGACGATACCAAAAATACAATATCTTTTTGTGTTCCAAGTATTCGGTTCATAAAGTCCGCCATCATATAGGTTTTACCGCTACCCGTAGGGGCTTTAAAAGTTAATTCTTTAGTTTGTTCATTAAAAACCTTCTCTGTTAGTTGTGCTACGGCTTTTTGTTGTAATTCTTTAACTTCTGCAAGCATTATTTGACCTCTTTTTGTGTTATTTCAAAATTATCGCAAACCCATTCTGTTTTTTCTCTTAAAGTTTTAAATTTTGGTTTATCGTATAAAGTTTCATCTATAAGATCAAAAGGAGTTTCCCCTTTTTTATTTGCGAAATTGGCAACTTTTTGTATATTTAAAACAAGCAAATTATCACCGAGTGGTTTATTTTTTTCAAGCCACTTGAAATTATTTGTACCGTCGTAACATTTGCCTGTCATTACACGGCGTAAACGCTCCGCGGTAATTTCAGATAATTCATGTGGTCGATGGTGTTTATCACATAAAGCAATTTGAGCTTTAACAGTTAAATTCGCGAGGTCATTTTTTAATGCTTCATCTAAATTCTCATTTAGTTGTACACATATAAATTGTCTTTTTCCTTCGTCTTCTTTATTCAATTCTAATACGGCTTGTCCTGTTGTTCCGCTACCTGCAAAAAAATCAAGAATAATACTTTCTTTGCCAAAAATAGATATAATACGTTTCATAAAGGATAATTGTTTTGGATTATCAAAGGGGATATCAATCTCTTTTAACATCGAATAATCAGGCCTTTGGTCGTCTGACATAATGGATTTTGGCCTTTGATATAGATTTTCTGTTAAATATCTTTTAATGCGAGGTAAACTTCCATCTTTATGAAAATGAATACGATTTTCTTTGATTAATTGTTTTAATTTTTCTGTATTGAATCTAAATCCTCCAGGTGGTATTGGGTCATTTTTCTTAGTGATAGGATTGAAAATGGGTGTCATATTTCCATTAGTAACACCACCTAAATCTGCTTTTTGATAAAGCCCTCTTTTGTCAAAATACCAGTAATTAGTAAAATCGATAAATCTGGGATATTTGGTTAGTACCTTTAATTCTTCAGTAATTTCTTCTGCTGATAGGCCTTCTTGCTGTAACTGTTTCACTTTAGTGACATATTCTTCTACATTGTTTTTAGGTATATTCCATTTGTTTTCTTGGTGTTTTATCTTTAGTTTTTCAATATCATTAGCGTAAATGAGGCAGTATTCATGACTTACAGATACAAATAAACTTTGATTTTTAGAACTATTTGTATTTCGTACGATGTTAGCTATAAAATTCGCTTCTCCAAAAATTTCATCAAATAAACATTTTACATATGCTTGGTTTTTGTCATCAATACTGCAAAAAATCACGCCGTTATCGCTTAATAATTGTCTGGCAAGTACTAAGCGCGGATAAAGCATAGAAAGCAAATTATCGCGTGTTATGGCGTTTTCATAATTGGTTTGGGCAAATTCCCCCATACTGTCTTTGCCATAAGGTGGGTCAATATAAATTACATCAATTCTATTTCGGTATTCTACTAAAAGATTTAGCAATGCAGGGTAATTATCGCCTATAATAAGTTTGTGTGTTAAGGAGTTTTTGTTTGTTTCAAAAGAGAGATCTTTATTTTTTTGAAAATAAGTTATTGTGTCGGTTTCTTTTTCCAATCTTTTATCGAAGTGAAACCCTGTTCTTTTGTATGTTGTGCCGAGTTCTGCTATTGATAGGGCTTCGTTGATTGTTTCAGCCTTATTTATTAGTTTTTTAAGCAGGGAAGCGTTGGAGGGTTCTAAAATTTTATCGGCAACACGTCGGTCAATATCCGCTATTATTTCTTGTTTTGTTGCGTTGCGCAAGCTTGCTTGCTTGCTTGCTTGCTTGCTTGCTTGCTTGCCTGCTTGCTTGCTTGCCTGCTTGCTTGCTTGCGCTCATACTGGCGAAGTCGAGCTCAGATTGCGTGCGGGGGAGGGGGGTAACCGGATTTGAAGCACTGAAAATCCGGGCGTCAATGCTGGTCGGCATCTGCCAGAGATAAGTCATGTTCGCTTCAATCATGTCCGGGTTGTCCTCAGATTAAGTTTGAGCCCACGATGAACTTGCGTTCATTATGTTCGAGCAGTGATCAGGCGGGTCGTTCCCGCAAAAACCATACGTATTT
>JBGVBB010000008.1:0-1784 GCA_045225155.1 Elusimicrobiaceae bacterium | reverse complement strand
TCTTTTTGAAAAAACTTATTACTGTCCTTTGCTGTTTCATTTTTAATCCTCCGATATTTTATGCTGCGATTATTGCCGCAAAAATTTTTTATATACCTTAAAATCCGAAATTTTTATTTCATCTGCTAAAAACTGCCGAAAATTATCGGCGTGCCGAGTTTTGCGTATTCTTTCCCGTTAAAATAATGAATATTTATCGCCTTTCCGTCAATGTATGTTTTATACTTGACGCGGGGCGAATAGGCGTAATAACTTATTCCCGCCGAAGTTTCTTCACTAAAAACGTGCGTTGCCGAAAAATCGGCTAAGACTTGCCCGTAGGAAACCGAAACCACACAACTTTCACCTTTGATGTTTAAATAATCGCCAAAGTTTAAGTTCGTCGCCAAAACAATATTATCACCGAAAGACCCCGCCGTTAAATACAACTCGTATTTTTCCGCATAGGCTTTGAATACCGGCGATTTTTCCGCGTATAGCGAATAAAAACAAAATGTAAAAATTATTATGGATATAAACAGCGCAAAAATTTTCCGCATAAAAATAATCCCGTTAAGCTTTAACGGGATTATTGACTTTTTATATGATTTTTATACTTTGGCTATTCGAGAAAACCGCTTTCTCTAATAACCGTCATAAAATTGACGGTGTCGGGCAAATCGCCGCACAGTTTCAACGCTTTTACATAAGGCGCAAAATCCGCGTCGTGATTGCCGCCGAGTTTAGAATAATTTTCTTCTACGACTTTAAATTCTTCCGAAATAAGATTTATATCGTCTTTTAAATCGGCTTTAACGCTTAAAAGGTCTTTCCCCTTCAATGCTTTAATCTGTGCGGCAAAACCTTTTAAAAAAGCACCGTCGTCGGATTTTGTAATATCGGCAAGTTCCTTTACCCTTTTATTGTAATCGGGAACTGTAAACGGCATATCTTTTTCCGACACGCAAAGCGAGTAAAGATTAATAAGTTTTTTGAAAAGCGAAAAACGTATATCTTTTTCTTCCTTAAAGCCTGTCAGCCGCTTAAAAGAATATTCTGCGGAATTAAATAAAATTTCGCCGCCAGAGGCTAAATTTGCAAGTTCGATTTTAAGCCCCGATATAAGAAGATTGTTTGCGCTATATGAAAAATTTGCGATTTTTATCGCATTTAAAATAATGTTTCGTTCAAATTCATAGGAATTACCGCTACAAATCGCAAGTCTTATACGATAATCAATTAGCGAAAGGATTTTACAGTATATACTTATATACTGTTCGGTTTTATTTCCGAACAGACAAGCATTATCGGATATAACAACGTGATACTCACAATCCACGGAGAAAAAGTCTGTTTCGGACTTATTCGCGCCCCAAAAGAAAGGTACTTTGGCACAAAGCACGCCGTCGGTATTAATACAGTCCAGCGCAAAAATAACGGGGATTTTAAATAAAGTAGCGATATACGCCGCAAGGTCCATTAACTCGCGGTCAAATATTAATACTGCGCGCACATCGTCAGGCACACAAATTATATCGAATACGCTTGAAAGATTAAGAACTGCATTTTCGGGCATAATAAAATTAAGCGGTTTAATATTAGCGCATTTAAGATTGTTCGTTACATCTTTACCGAAATCAGAAAAAGTGTTTTTGGTGTAAACGGCAGCAATTTTCCCGAAAGGTGCAATATCCCCCACAACTTTTATAATATCGGCATTATAAAAATGCACCCGACTATTTAAGCCGAGAATTTTTGCCGTATTATTAAGTTCGATGATTTCAGAATCTTTCATAACCCTTAAT
>JBGVBB010000007.1:0-4171 GCA_045225155.1 Elusimicrobiaceae bacterium | reverse complement strand
ATTTGCAGTAGTTATCAAACTCGCCTATATCGCTTTTGCATTTCCAGCAAATCATATATCAACACCCTTTGCACGCAAAGTGCTTTTTATTTTGGAACGCGCACGCGCGGTTTTTGCCGCCTCAAGCCACTGGCGGGTAGGTTCGGCATTTTTGCGGGTTTGGATTTCGCAAATATCGCCGCTTTTTAATTCATAGGTCATCTTCACCATTTTACCGTTTACCAAAGCACCGCTGTAATGCAAGCCGATTTCCGAGTGTACCAAAAAAGCAAAATCTAAAGGTGTTGCGTGTTCGGGTAAAACTTTAACTTCACCTTGCGGAGTGAAGATAAAAACTTGTTTCAAATTAATATCTGTTTGGAAACTTTCAATAAATTCACGTGGGGCGGTAAGGTCACGTTGCCACTCTATCCATTGGCGTATCCAATTTAATTTTTCATCTAAATTCGGGTCTTCTTTTGAGCCGAGTTTATAACGCCAATGTGCCGCGATACCATATTCGCAAGTGCGGTGCATTTCTTCGGTCCTTATTTGCACTTCAATAAGCGAACCTTCATATATAATAGTAGTATGTATACTTTGATACATATTCATTTTCGGCATGGCAATATAATCTGTAAATGTACCGGCAAGCGGTTTAAAATTAGCATGCAAAGCACCTAATGCGCGGTAACAATCAAGTTTAGTATCAGTAATAATTCTAACACCCAATAAATCTTGAATTTGGGAAAACGGTATTTCATGACTTTGCATTTTGCGGTAAATGGAATAATAGTTTTTGACACGTGCAAGCAAACGGTGCGGTATTTGTTCTTGAGTTAAAACTTTACCCAAAGCATCTTTAAAAGATTCTAATTTTTTATTTAAATTTTCAGAGCGGGATGCAACCCCTTTTACTATTTCATCATACTCCAAAGGATGCAAATATTTGAAAGATAAATCTTCAAGTTCGTTTTTTAAACTGAACATTCCAAGACGTTGTGCCAAAGGTGCATATAAAGAAATTGTTTCCTGCGCTTTATCAATTTGCCTTTGTTTCGGGAGTGCATCCAAAGTTTTCATATTATGTGTTCTGTCGGCAAGTTTGATTAAGATTATGCGAATATCGTGGGATACCGATATTAACATTTTGCGCCAATTTTCAACGGTTTCTTCATCGGTTGAAGTGCTTTCAAGTTTATCAATTTTTGTTAAACCTTCCACCATCAAGGCAACTGTTTTATTAAAATTTGTTTCAATATCTTTTACGGTTGTTGGGGTATCTTCCACCGTATCATGCAAAAGTGCGGCGGCGATAGTATCGGCATCAAGTTTATGTTCAAGTAAAATTTTTGCGACTTCGCAACAATGTATAAAAAACGGTTCGCCCGTTAAACGCTTTTGTTCTTTGTGGGCTTCTTCCGCAAATTTATAGGCCTTTTCAATAATGGCTGTATCTTGCGTAGAATACTGTTTAAACCCGTCAATAATTTCCTTTAAATAGTCTTGCATAAATCCTCTAAAATCACTTGCGCCGATTGCTTGGCTACAGGCGGCGCACCGAGTTTGTTCCTAAGTTCAAGCATGGTTTTGCGCATATTTAAATATTTTGTTTTATCACCTAAAATGCCAAGTATTTCTTGTGAAATTGCTTCGGGGTTAACGTCTTGCTGTATAAACTCACGTACAACCGCTTTATTGCTTAAAATGTTTACCAAAGAAATAAACCTTACTTTAATTATCATCCTAACTATTGCATAAGTTATAAAAGATGTTTTATAAACAACACTCATCGGCAAACCGAGCAAGGCATTTTCTAAAGTAGCGGTGCCGGAACATGTTAAAACAAAGTCCATAGTACGCCTGATTTTAAAATCTTTTTCACGCACGATTTGCATTTCTTCTTTGCTTGCCCCGGTTAGTTGAAAAAGTTTTTCATCAGTTACTTCCGGCACTGCAAACATAAAGCATTTTGCGTTTTTATAAACTTTTTTAATTTCTTTAAAAACATCAAAAAATATTTTACTGTGCTTTTCAATTTCCGCCGGGCGACTGCCAACCATAAGGCCGAAATTCCACGCCGCATCTTTACCTTCTTTATAATTAATTTCAAGTGGTTCGGGGACAGTATCCAAAAGAGGGTTGCCGAAAAACACCGGGCTGCCGCCATGTTCTTTATAAATATCTGCTTCAAACGGAAAAATGACAAATTGTTTTCTTGTAAGTTTTACAATTTCTTTTGCGCGGTAACGCCTTGAAGCCCAAACTTGCGGGCAAACATAATAGTAGGCAGGAATATTTTCCGCCTTAGCAAGTTTTAAAATTTGATGGTTAAAACCGTAAAAATCAACTGTAATTACGGCAGACGGCTTAGTTTCTTTTAAATAATTTTTAACAAGTTTATATAGATTTATCCAAGTAGGAAATTTTTTAATTACGGCATCAAACCCGGCTGCACCTTTTGTAATAAGGTCATACAAATAATTATCGCTAAGTGCCTTCATGCGAAGGCCACCGATAGTATCAATTTTGATTTCCGGCGCCAAAGTTTTTATGGCGGATATCAAATTAGCCGCGTGGACATCACCGGAAATATCGCCGGCCACCACCAATATTCTTTTCTCATTTGCCATATATAAATTATAGCATTAAATGGTATAATTTAGTTATGAAAGAAAGAACTTTAATCTTAATTAAACCCGATGCCATAAGCAAACGCTTAACAGGTATCATTATTGACCGTATTGAGCATTTAGGCCTTGATATGAAAGCCGCAAAAGTTGTTGTTATGACGGAAGAACTTGCCCGTAAACATTACCCACACCTTGCCGGTAAACCGTTTTTACAAGATGTAATTAATTTTATGCGTGGCGATTATAACGGTATTAAAGACCACCGCATTTATGCCTTTGTTTATGAAGGCGAAGATGCAATTTCCAAAATTCGCAATTTACTAGGCCCTACAAAACCCGAAAATGCTGCACCGGACACAATCCGCGGAGCTTTCGGTTACACAAAAGGCGAAACAATGTTTAATTGTGTACATGCATCCGGTACGCCGGAAGACGCAAAACGTGAAATTGCACTTTGGTTTAAACCTGAGGAGATTATTGCCTAATGCGCAAATTATTTTTATTTCCTTTATTATGTTTATGTTTTACCGGTGTTTGGGCACAAAGTAATGTTACTTTAAGCACAAACGACGGTTGGGCTATTGCCGGCACTTTCCATCAAGGCGAAAGTAAAAAATGTGTTATTTTATTACCCGATTTGGAAAAGACACGTTCCGAGTTCGGCACGCTTACAGAAAGACTTAGAAATGAACATTTTTGTTATCTTTCTATTGATTTAAGAGGGCATGGTTACAGTACAAATAAAGGCAAGTATGAAGATTTTGAAAAGGTCGGCCAAAAAAATGAATTTAATAAAATGACGGAAGATGTTACCGCAGCAATAAAATTTTTAAACGGAAAGGGTTTCCCGGAAAGTGATATTTATCTTTTAGGAACAGGGCTTGGATCAAATGTGGCCGGGAAAAGTTTAATAAAACACCAAGATATCGCCGGCGTTGCAATGATAACACCGTCTTTAAAGCAACGCGATGTCGTTACTTTAAGCGGTATAAAAAATTATAAAAACCCAATATTTATCGGTGTTTCAAGCGAAGACAGAAAGCAATTCATGGAAGCAAGTTTTATTAGAAATGCCGCCTTTTTACACTCGGGGCAAGGCAAAGTAACTTTTCAAACCGCTTATAATTTAAAAGGCTCTGCCATGATGAATAAATATATGTTGCCGGCCTTATCACAATGGTTTAAAACACCTGCTTTACCTGAAGTTAAATCTGACATGGTAACAATATCCACACCGGAAGAAGATCAATTTGTGGAGCAAGATTATGCCATTTCATTTGACGGAGACTGAAGCCTTAAATAAAAATTCACAAAACTTTGACAAACTGCCAATAAACAAAATGGCAGAGGTTATGTGTGCGGAAAATTTTGTTGTAGCCAATGCCGTACAAAAAGCAAAAAAAGAAATTGTTAAAGCAGTAAAACTTGTTGAAGAAACATATCTTGCAGGCGGAAAAATTATTTTTATGGGTGCAGGTACTTCCGGCCGTTTAGGTGTTTTGGAAGCCGCGGAATGCCCACCGACTTTTAGCACGCCCAAAACTTTATTTACCGCATTA
>JBGVBB010000006.1:0-2313 GCA_045225155.1 Elusimicrobiaceae bacterium | reverse complement strand
CTTTGCATAAAACCGTTTTACCTCCGCACCAAATAACCAAAGTGCAAACAGGTATTGCAGTTGAACTCCCGGAAGGCACAAGCGGTTGCGTTTGGGGTAAAAGTTCCGTTGAAAGCAAAGGCATAAAAGTTATGGCAGGGCTTATTGATTGCACATATCGCGGTGAAGTTTTAATTTGTATGTACAATCTTAATGACGAACCATTTACCTTCGAAGAAGGCCAAAAAGTTGCCCAACTTGTTGTTTTACCTACCGAATATCCAAATTTTATTGAGGGCGAAATTACCGAAACCGAACGCGGCGCGGGCGGTTTTGGCTCAACAGGAACAAAATGAGGGAAGAAAGTTCTGATATTTTAATAATAGGTGCCGGCGCAAGCGCGCTTGCTTGTGCGGCGGAACTTGCCCCCAAAGCCAAAGAACAAAATAAAAAAATAATTTTACTTGAAGCGCAAAAAGTTTGTGCGCGCAAAATTTTAATAAGCGGTAACGGGCGTTGCAATTTTACCAATTCTAAAGCAAGCCCGGGAACTTATTACGGCGATAAAAATTTTATAACGGAAATTTTAACAAAATTTCCCCCCACTGAGTGCCTTAAATTTTTTGATAAACTCGGTTTAAAATATATTTGTGAAGACGGCCGGTATTTCCCGATAGCCGGTAAAGCAAGTGCCGTTAAAGAATGTTTTTTAAATTGGCTTGAAAATTACGGTGTGCAAATTCTGGAAAACCAAACCGCAACACAAATAAAACACAACAAAAATTTGTGGGAAGTTAAAACACAAGACAGTACTTTTAAAGCAAAATTTTTAGTGCTTGCTTGCGGTTCCAAGGCATATCCGCAAATAAGCGGAACGGAACTTGGGTATACACTTGCACGCCAAGCCGGGCATAAAATAAAAACGCCCGCACCTGCATTATTCGGTTTTGACTTACAGGAAAAAAAGGCCTTAATACGCATAGCCGGAATCAAAATGCAAGCACGCGTTTGGCTTGAAAATTACCCTAAAAACCAACAAACCGAAGAGATAACTTTTACCACACGCGGTGTAAACGGTAATAATATTTTAACTTTGAGCCGTAACGCACAAGCAGGCAGTAAATTGTTTATTGATTTCTTACCGCAGTTTACCGAAGAAGAATTATATAAATATTTAACACAACGCGCAAAACAATTCCCTAACCTAAAAACAAAGGCATTACTCAGCGGACTTTTACCGGACAGCCTTATAAACTTGTTAATTGATTTTGCGCATTTACGCAAAAATAATAAATTAATTGACTTAATACCCTCTAATTTTGCTAAAATAAAAGAAACGCTTAAGGCTTGGCCTTTTACCGTTACAGGCATAAGGCCATTTGAAGAAGCATACTCCGTTGCTGGCGGTGTTTTGACAAATGAAGTTGATGCCGGTACTTTACGTTCAAAGTGTGCTGAAAATTTATTTGTTATCGGCGAACTTTTGGATGTAGATGCCTTTTGCGGCGGTTACAGTTTACATTTTGCTTTTGCAACCGGAATTTTGGCGGCAAAAAATATAGGAGATAATTTATGCAAGATTTAATTATTCGTAAAACAAGCACTATTTTAGGGGATGAAAAGGCCAAATTTTTAAGAACTTATTTTTATAAGGAAAAAGAAGTCTATACCGAAAAATTGGACGCTAATTTAGATATTATTGAAACAAAAGGCACTTTGCCTGATGGGCTTGTTCGCGAATATTTCCCAAGCGGTTTAACCTATTTTGAATGCCCTTTCCTTAACGGTAAAAGGCATGGCAAAAGCAAAATATTTTTTGAATCAGGTAAATTAAATGTTGAAAAGTTTTATAAAAACGGTTTGCTTGACGGCCCTGCTTGCGTTTTTTACCCTACAGGCCGTATGTATGAAGAATTTTATTATATAAATGATGTTGAAGACGGCCGCCGCCTTAAATATTATCCAAGCGGGCGCATAATGGAAGTGTCCGAATACAAAAACGGTAATTTGGAAGGCCCTTGCAAAACTTACGACGAAGAAGGTAATATTAAAACCGAATGTTTGTATAAACAAAATATGATTGTCGGTGATAAAATTACCTATCATCCAAACGGCACTATTGCCATGGTTTCCCCTTACCAAAACGGGAAAGCCAACGGAACCACAAAAAAATATTCCCCAAGCGGTGAACTTCAGGAAGAATGGGTTTTTGAAGACGGCCAACTTAAAGCCAAAAAAGATTTCACATTAGGGAAATAAGCGTAATTTATTAACATGATAAATGAAAAAATGCCTGTTTATAAATTAGGCGGAGGTTGTGGACAGCTTATTTTC
>JBGVBB010000005.1:0-2792 GCA_045225155.1 Elusimicrobiaceae bacterium | reverse complement strand
AATTGCATATTTGCTTGCAATCAAATAACAAATGAATCCGATTGTTACAAAAACAATCGTCATTAAAAAACCGGTAAAAAGAACTTTTAAAAATTTTCTGGCAGCTTCAAAAAAAGATTCTTTGAAAAAACTTTGGCCAACCAAAGCATTGTTTCTGACAACAAGAATTATCCAACAGTAAAAAATGTAGTATAAAATAATGAGAGCTATAAATAAAACCGCAAAAGAAGACAGATATGCCATAATGTACGAAGGATTACTTATGCCGGAAAACATTTGCGGGCCGACAATCAAAGCTGCAATAATTCCTACAACAATAATTAACCCTACAAATATACCGCAAATCCCAAGTGCGGCAAGAAAAGATTTCTTAAATGCGAAAACAGAATCTGTTAAAATTTCACCAAAAGATTTATTCATAGATAAAACCTCTCTTAAAAAATAGCTACAGAGAAATTATATTAAAAACATTTGGGCATGTCAACAAAATATTTTTGGAAATAAAATTTTGCGTAACACTTGCAATTTGTCTTTTAAATGGTTATACTATATGTGGGGAAATGGGGAAATATGCGCAAAAATCCACATATTTTAGAAATTAACGCCCAAGTGTGGCTTAATAAATTATCACGAGAGTTGAATAAACAAATAACTCTCGCAGATATTCCTCAAAAGAAATTAGAAGAAATTAAATCATTAGGTTTTGATGCTTTATGGCTTATGGGTGTTTGGCAACAAAGCCCCAAAAGTGCGGAAATCGCAAGAAACCATCCGGATATTTTAAATTACTTAGCAAAAGTTAAACCTGATTTCGATCCTAAAGACATAGGGCCTTCCTTGTATGCTATTTATGATTATAAAGTTAACCCCAATTTCGGCGGGGAAGTAGCCCTCTTATCATTAAGAAAACGTTTAAACGATTTAGGTATAAAACTTATTTTGGATTTTGCCGGCAATCATATGTCTTGCGACACTCCTTATCTCAAAACCAATCCGGAATATTTCATCAGTAAACCCGGCATTCAACCGCAAGAAGAAGGATTATTTTTTAAAGGCCCTAACGGTCGCTATTTTGCACATGGGAGGGATCCTCACTTTTATTCTTGGAGTGATACCGCCCAATTAAATTTATTTCATCCTAAAACACGTGAGTTTTTACTTAACATTTTAAAATATCTTTCTACTTTGTGCGACGGTTTGCGTTGCGATATGGTCATGTTAATGCTTAACAAAGTTTTTGCCGAAACGTGGAAGATGTATCTCGACGGTGAAAAGCCACAAGAAGAATTTTGGCCGAAAGCGATACGGGAAATTAAAGAAACAAATAATTATTTTATCTTCTTAGCCGAAGTTTATTGGGGTCTTGATTGGGAAGTACAGGAAATCGGTTTTGATTTTACTTATGATAAAACTTTATATGACCGCCTTTTACTTTCCACTCCGCAAGATATTCAAGGGCATTTAAATGCCGAACATTTATATCAAAAAAGATCTCTCCGTTTTATTGCAAACCACGATGAAGAACCCCCGATAAAAGCATTCGGTATACAAAAATCCGCAGCAGCCGCTGCCGCTTGTTACACTATTGAAGGGGCACGTTTATTTACATCAAATCAAATTTTAGGCGCAACGGTAAGATACCCTATACAATATATTCCTAAAGAAGAAAAAAATAATAAAGTTATTGCTTTTTATGATCGTTTTTTAAAGGTTATAAATGACCCTTGTTTCCACGGTGGGCAATGGTCTTTAAAACCGATAAATCCTTTTTCTAAAGAAGATAACAGCTATAAAAATATTTTATCTTGGATGTGGTGGCAAAGCATTTGTTGTAAAATTGTTTTTATTAACTATAGCGGTAATCAATCCGGTTTTAAAATCAACGCCGATAAATTCCCAAAAACGACAAAAGAACAATTTAAATTTACGGAAGAACTTTCCGGCACAGTTAAGGAATTACCGATATCTGTTTTTAAACAAGACGGCGGTTTGCCTATCACGTTAGAACCGTTTGAAACCAGAATTTACTCTTTTGATTTTTAATAATGCATAAAACATAAAAGGCCTTCCGTTTGGAAGGCCTTTTATAATTTTAATTTTTTTAATTTTCTGCGGAAAATTGATCTTTATTTACACCGCAAACCGGGCAAACCCAATCTTCTTTAACATCTTTCCAAGATGTTCCTGCAGGTATACCGTGTTCCGGATCACCGATTTCTTCATCGTAAACATAACCGCAAACATTACAAATATATTTCATTTTTTTCTCCTTTTATTTTTGATAAGTTACAGCACCTTTCGGTGTTTTTCCCTTTAACTCATTGTGATAAAAAGCATATGTCATTGTCGGGCAAGATGCGTCTAAAATTTCTGCTTTTTCTAAAGAACAAATAAACATTGTATGTGTTCCCAAATCTAAACTGTTATTTACCTTTAAAATCAAATATGCAGCAACATTTTCGGTAACAATAGGTAAACCCTCACTACTTAATTTATGTGTAATTTTAGCAAATTTATCAAAATTTCGGCCCGTTCTAAAACCGAAGTTTCCGATAAACACCATATTTGCTTTTTCCGTCAAAGGTTGAACGCAAATTAAACCTGTTTGCTTGATATATTCATGTGTTAAACTTTCTTTATTTAAAGTAACGGCAATCCTAACAGGTTCGGCCGTAACTTGTGAAACAGAGTTCGCAATCATTCCGTTTATTTTCCCTTCTTTATTGACGGAAGAAACTATATAAAGCCCATAATTTAAAGTAAAAAGGGTTTTCAAATCTACCATTATTTTT
>JBGVBB010000004.1:0-3963 GCA_045225155.1 Elusimicrobiaceae bacterium | reverse complement strand
ACATTGTTGCTTTTTTATTAAAAAGTATCCATTTAATTATACCGTCAATACGCGGGCTGTTTGGGTCAACTTCAAGCAACATACGCAACGCCTCAGCATGCAAGTTTAAACTATCATTGAACCATTGCCAGGAGCGTTCTTCCATAGCAAAACTTGTGCCGGTAACGTCATTTTCTTTAGCGGTTTCAAAAAGCAAATTAATATATTTTTTCGCTTTTTGAGGATTACCTAAACGATGATAAATAACCGCCATATAAACTTGGCCCAAAGGTGCCAAAATTTCCTTTTGTTTATCAATATAATCGGCCAAAGTTTGTACTTCTTGGCGTGTTTCTTTAACAAGCAAAGTTTTATCAAAAGCACTTATTACATAGGCATAATATATCGCTTCAAACGGATAAAAAGGTTTTGAAAAATCAAAATCTTTATATTTTTTATGCAAATATTTCAAGGCATTTTGCGTAATATCCATCGGAGGTTTAACACCAAAATATGATGCCTGCGCCAAACGGTCAACAACATAAAGTGTTACATATAAACTGCTTTTACCGCCTTTTATCCAAGCAAAACCACCGTCTGAATTTTGATATTTTTTAAGGTCTTCCATATACTCTTTTTGTTTTTTGGCGACGGTGTTAGAATCAAAAATATTTATTAAGTTATCACTTTGCCCGCCTTTTGATAAGTTATACCAAGGCGAAAGTTCCGTGTCTTTTAATAATATTTCAGATGTTTGCTTATTCCAAACTTCTGTTCTTGTTTTGCGTTGTATTTGGCTGATTGCCTTCTTAAAATCAGCGTTTTCATTAAGTTTATTTATTATTGCTATCGGCAAATAACGGTCAATAGTGCTTGTTGCGGTTTTAAAGGTTTGTTCGGTAAGCATTGGCATAGCAGACACAACCGGCACAAGCAAAGAAGTATCCAAAGTTAGATGTGCGGCACTTAATACTTCTCCTTCTTTAATTGACGGGAGTTCCAAATTATTCCCCCCCTCTTTTAAAGAAATTGTTTTGCTGTTCGGTAAATACTGTACGCTTGTTAAAAGCGGTAAAGTTCTTGTTTCGCCGTCAATTAAATTGCCTGAGCGGATGGCAGCAGCCAAGGTTATTGCCCCAAGTTCTTTAGGAGCTTTATAAGACCAAGTTAAAGTTTTTTCTTCATTCGCTTTTAAGGACACTTGTTTATTTGCAAAGGTATTTTCCACCGTTTTACCGTTTAAGTTTAATGTCATGGAAACATCCCCTTGCAAGGAACGTTCCGTATTATTTTTGACTAAGGTTTTTATAAAAATCTCGTCATTTTGGCGAAGGAAAGTCGGTGTTTCAAGGCGTAAAGTTAAATCTTTGCTCGTTTTAAAATTAATTTGCGTTTTGCCTGTTTCCATAGTTTTACTAAAAACTATTGCCGCGGCAGTCCACTCCGTTAAACTATCCGGCATTTTGAAAGTAAAGTTTGCTTTACCCTCTTTTAAATTTGCCCCTGGGTTAAAATAAGCAGTCGGTGCAAAATCGGAACGGGTTGGGTTTTGTTCAGTAGCAGTTTCTGCCACACCTAAATCTTGCGTTACAGCCTTTTCTTTTTTGGAAAGCATTACAACAGGTTCACTTTCTTCCATAACAGCCATATCCGCATTTTCAACGGAACGGGCCATTTTCATAGACTTCATACCTGATGCACCGCCTCTTCCGCCAAAAGATGCAGTTACTGCATAATACATGCCGCCGTAACTTGATTGGAAGGAACTTGACATATTACCGCTACCGAATTTTTGAGTATAAAATAACGGCAAATTGAAATTATGTTTTTTGTAAAAATCAAGTGCCTTATCGTAAACAGTAAGCATGGCACGCGCATTTTGTAAAGGTTTTTTATCTATTGTTGCCGTCAAACCGATTTCGGCCTTTTTGCCCGGTTCTAAATTTTCCGGTGCATTAAGTTTTACATCAACATCTTTGCCTAAATAAGGCACTTCTATATTAAGCGTTCCGCCGTAACCTACATAATCATACACTCCAAGCCAACGCAGACTTATACCACCCTGATATTCAGGTAAAATTGGTAAAGTTAAAAATTGCAAAGGTTGATTAGACAGTTGCAAACGTTTTACAAAAAAACCGTTTTTATAAATTTCCACATATTTAGGGCCTTTTGCCTTGTTTGCACCAAGCAAAATTTTTGCATTTTCACCAACAATATATTTTTTGTTTTCAAGTAAAGTTACATTGCCTTCCACAACCAAATTAGGGTTTTTATTATCAAATACAGGGAAGATAAATGCTTCGCTTTCATCGCCGTACGCTTTTAATTTTGCGCCGTAAAAACCTTCTTTTAAAGCAGGGAGTTTCTGGGTAATTTCATTACCGCTAACCTCTAGTTCTTTAGTAAAGATAGGTTCTTTAGACAAATCATAATTTTCCTGATAATAAGAAATATTTTTACTGTCTTTAAGTTTTGCTTCAAAAACTTCAAAAGTTGCTTTGCCTTTTTGCGGTTTACCGGCGGCATTTTGCATTTTCAAAGTTAAATTATTTTCCGCATTATTTAAGAAAAAGCCTTTTATTTTGTCTATACCGAAAAAGTATTTTTGATTTGCGACATACAAACTTGTTTCGCCGGTAATTGTGTGGCCGTTACTGCCGGTGACTTCCGCTTTAATTAGATAATGAGCGGGCAAAATATTTTTTTCTTTTTTGGCTTTCGGTTTAAAAGTTATTTTAAAATCACCGTTTTTATCTGTAAGGGTTTCAATAAAGACAGGGGTTTCTTCTTCGAAGCTATAATTATTCCATCTAAAGCAACATGGGTAAAAACGCATTTTGTTTATTGTGATATTAACTTTTGCATTTGCCAAAGCCTCACCCGAATAATAAGCGGCTTTACCGTCAATCGTAACAGGGTTATTAAAGGTATAAGTTGTATCTGGTACGGTTAAATTTAAGGTAAATTCCGGCTGTTTAAATTCCTCTACTTGGAAATTACCATAACCGCTACCTTTGTTAACCTTTGCGTTAATGCTGAAATTACCTAACATTGTATCTTGCGGGACTTTAAAGGTATATGTCGCTTGACCGAAACTATCAAGTGTTAAAGTATCTTTTGCTACTTCTTTATAAGAGGCATTACGAACCGTAATATTTAATTTTTCTTGCCCCTGATAAGTAAAATGTTTATTATCTTTATTTTCTACGGCATTTACTACAATCTTTACTTCTTCGCCCGGTTTATAAATTGATCTGTCTGTATTTATATAGATTGATACAGGGTTTGGCTCGCTGTAATGGCGTGGATATAAATAATTTATTAAAGCATAATTATTGTTATTTCTTGCCACAATATTGCGTAAAGTATCTGTTCCTTTTATATTGACTTGGCCGGATTGATTAGTCTGTACCGCAGTCAAATTTTCACCTGAAATACTTGCCGCAAGCGGTTGCCCGTTATGTGCGGAAAGCGTATAAAAATTTATACTTGTATCTTTATAATTCAAGGTTTGCAAATTGTTTGTATTAAAATAATCTGTAGCCAAAAGTGCTAAATCAGTAATGTTAAACTTATGAGAAGCAGGGTAATTTACACCCTCATAATTTAAAGATATGGCGTAAAAACCGCGTTCTAAACCCGGTAATTCAAAATCAAATTCTTTAGGTGTATATTGTATATCATAAGTTAAGTTTTGAGTATAGGTTTTATATGGGCTTAAGGTTTTAAAATCTCTAACCCCGTTTTGCATTTGCTCTAAAGAAAGTTTATAGAGTTTAAAATTAACTTGCTTTGCATTATTTGCTTTAAATTTAACAGATAATGCCGTATTTGGTTTATAGTTAGACGGAATATCACTTATTATATTGGCATTAGGTCTTTCAAGATCCTTTTTTAATGAAACACATTCATTATTTTTTATTTCAAAAGGTACGCAATATTCGGCAAGTTCATGTGCTTTATAAAATTGTTCTGCCTGTT
>JBGVBB010000003.1:0-1544 GCA_045225155.1 Elusimicrobiaceae bacterium | reverse complement strand
TAAACTGCATAAACGAATCTATGAGCAGGCACATTAAAGCCATGGCTGCAAAGCCATTTACATTCGGGTCATCTCTTAATAGCTTATCAATAGGATTCATGTAGCGACCATAAATTCTGTCTCTGAAAACGTTAATTGCCCTTGTCCACACATTATGATCACTTTCAGAGTTTAGACCAAGATCAAGGTAATATCTTCTTGTATATCGTGGTGATATATAAATATCGTTATGGACAAACATAGATAAATTCCTTTCTTTATCGTCAAACTTGTGTAAAACAAACCACCATTTTTTCTACATAACAAAAAAGGAAAGTTCCAAAGTGACTGCACCTCTCAGTCTTGGTCAATCATTGGACAAAAACAATGTCATTCTCTTTGGTAGCTTTCCATATATTAATATAAAACAAATTTGTGATTGTGTCAATGATTTTTTTGGGAAGAACTCTCTTTATCAGGAAGGCAAACAAGATAATTACAGAGGACAAGTAATACCAAGAGATATAAACATGCCTGTTAGTCAAACTTGTGTAAAACAAACCGCCATTTTTTCTACAGATAAAAAGATAGATTTTCGTTAAACTGCCAATTAGTAAAAGTGTCAAAAAACAAAGGAATTTCCGAACAATATTCGGTGCTTTTGTCGTCAAATAATTCTTGCTGAACATACTTTTGTGGACGAATAAATAATCTTGTTCCGTAATCGGCACCTCCATGCTTTTTTCTAAAAGTATAGTATAAGTGTTTATTATGTTATACAACTACAGAATTTTTTGTTGTAAGTTTTTCAAGTAATAGAATTTGACAAAAGTTTTACTATTTTTGTATAATTTTCAAACAGTTTTGGTCTTGGGAATGTGGTGTAGCCTGGTTTAACACACTGCCCTGTCAAGGCAGAGACCGCGGGTTCAAATCCCGTCGTTCCCGCCAAGAACTGCAAAACAAAAGTCCTTTCTTATTTTAGATGGGGCTTATTTTTTTGGATGACAATATGAAATTTGATAAGTTTACTACTGTGGCTGTTGAAAGTGCATATAAAGGTGCCGAAGTATTATTAAAATATTTTAATAATATTAGAAAAGTTGAATATAAAGGAAGAATAGATCCGGTAACAATAGCAGATAAAACATCTCAAAAAGCCATAGTTGATAATATAAAACAATATTTTCCGTTACATGATATTATTGCGGAAGAAAACGATAAAAATTTATCACAAAATAGTAATGATTATTGTTGGATTATAGATCCGTTGGACGGAACAGTAAACTATGTTCATGGTGTTCTTACTTTTGCAATATCAATAGGACTGAAATATAAAAATGAAATAATATCCGGTGTAATATATGCTCCTGCACTAAAAGAAATGTTTGTTGCTCAAAAAGGTAAAGGTGCATATTTAAACAATAAAAAAATTACCGTTTCAAAAGTAAAAGAGATGGTAAAAGCATTACCTGTAACAGGATTTCCTTACTATGTAAAAGAAAATCCAAACAGAGTAATAAAAAATTTTAAAAATATAATGCTAGAAACTCAAGGACTTAGAA
>JBGVBB010000002.1:0-2161 GCA_045225155.1 Elusimicrobiaceae bacterium | reverse complement strand
CATTTTATATTATATCGCAAATTTACCACTTTAACAATAATTCTCATTTATATTTTAAAGCAAATTTTCATTTTGCAAATCTAAGGTGTAAGGGGGGTTGGGGGATTAATTTCAGGAAAAATAATCCAATCATTACCATAGAAATCCCCTGTAAGGTCGATGTACACATCGTCCCAACCAAACACAAATATGCTCATTTTTTTTGTGAAAAAAGGGGTGTTTCACAACACCCCAACCTGAATGCTTTTAATGATATTAAATAAAAAAATAATAATATACTATTATATTGCAAAGGTAGCACTTTTTTTATAACAAAACAAAAAAATATTCATTTTTTTTGCGGAATAAAATCCCCCGCCCTGCGGGCACCCCCATAAAAAGTGGAATATTTCCCACTTCCAAGGGGGTTGGGGGGAATAATTTCAGGAAAAACAATCCAATCATTACCATATAAATCCCATATAAGGACGATGTACACATTGTCCCGACCAAACACAAATATGCGTATTTTTTTCATAAAAAAAAGGGGCTGAGAGCCCCCCATGAAAACAAACTAAGATTAACTAATAATATTAACCTTTAAAACGGCGATGCAAAGGTAACACTTTTTTTTCTAATATAACAAACATTCACTATTTTTTTATAAAAAAAGGGAGCCGAAGCTCCCCAATGAAACAAAACAAATATAACCATATTGGTGTTGCAAAGATAACACTTTTTTTATTAAAATATCACACTCGCCTGTTTTTTTTTCATAAAAAAGGGGACCGAAGCCCCCGCAAAAATAATGATAGATTTTTAAAAAAATATTGTTTAATATGATTTCTTGCGAACCATGAGGTTCGATGTGCAAAGGTAGCATTTTTTTTGTTAACAGAAGACAAAAATAATTTTTTATAAAAACATGGGGGGCTTTTCAGCCCCCCAAACCATTTAAACTCTATCGATTATGAAAAAAATACCAATTCTGGATTGGTGATGCAAAGGTAGCACTTTTTTTCTTACAAAACAAAAAAATATTCATTTTTTTTTGTGGAATAAAATTCCCCGCCCTACGGGCACCCCCCTAAAGAGGGGAACATTTCCCACTTCCAAGGGGGTTGGGGGGATTAATTTCAGGAAATCTGATGAATTTTTATAATATTCATTTCGGGCAAATGGAAATAAAATTAAAAAAAATATGTTATCTTTGCAGATTATTCTTAAAGGAAGACAAAGATGCTAAAAATTGGAGTGATTGGTGCGGGACACCTTGGAAAAATTCACCTGAAATGTTTAAAGCAGATACCTGAAATAGAATTAGTCGGGTTTTACGATGTGAATACGGAGACAGCGAAAGAGATTAGCGAAACCTATCAAACAAAAGCATTTCCCGACGAGGCATCTCTGATAGCCGCCAGCGATGCGGTGGACATTGTCTCCCCTACCACCTATCATTTCACCTTGGCGATGGACGCCATGCGTCAGGGCAAGCATGTATTTATAGAAAAACCCATTACCGCCCGATTGGAAGATTCGCAAACCATTGTAGAATATAGCGAGCAACATCACCTCAAGGTGCAAGTGGGACATGTAGAGCGTTTCAACGATGCCTATTTGAATGCCAAACATGCCTTGGGCAATCCTTTGTTTATCGAAGCCCATCGTTTGGCAGAATTCAATCCGAGAGGCACCGATGTATCGGTGGTATTGGATTTGATGATACACGATATAGACCTTGTATTAAGTATGATACCTTACGATTTGATACAAGTAAGTGCCAGCGGGGTACCTATTATCAGCAATACACCCGATGTCGCCAATGCCCGCCTCACCTTTGCCAATGGTGCCGTTGCCAACCTCACTTCCAGCCGGATTGCGTTAAAACACATGCGGAAAATGCGTCTTTTCCAACCCAATTCCTATATCAGCATGGACTTTTTCGACAAGAAAGTCAATATCATGCAATTGCGAGACTATAAACCGGAAGACGAAAACGACTTGCTGCCATTGATTATAGATTTGGGTGCCGACAAAGGAAAAAAACGTATTTTTATTGAATCACCGCACGAGATAGCCGTCAATGCCATTCAAACAGAATTAAGTTTGTTTGCCAAAAGCATTCTCAACAATCTGCCCTGCGAAGTATCGGCCCGAGACGGTCACAATGCCTTGAAAGTGG
>JBGVBB010000001.1:0-4772 GCA_045225155.1 Elusimicrobiaceae bacterium | reverse complement strand
ATTTTATTGTATCTAATTTACTAAAAAAATATCCAGATAGCCCATATAATTTGGTCAAAGGAATTCATCCAAATGAAAAGGAAATTTCTTTTGCAATTGCCACATCTTCTGTAAGAGAATTCAACCTATTCCGCATTGTACCAGGTAAAAACGGGCACCCTATATCTCTTCAATATGTACGTCGTGATTTGTTATCTACAACTAACAGCGCAAAAGGACAGCAAGAAAAAGATAAATTAGTATCGGACCTGCAAAACAATTTTGATAAATGGTTACAATCTATCCGTAATATGGCCGTACCTGCTATGGTTCGTACTCCAATTAAAGAGGAAACTACTTCTCTTCCAAAAACACCTATTATTATGGCAATTAAACAAAATAATGTACCACTTGCACTAAAATTAATTAAAGAAGGCGCAGACGTAAATGAAGTGGATCCGGCCACAAAAAAAACAGCCCTTATGTTCGCTGTCGATAAAAAACAATTTACTGTTATTGATGCCCTTATTGCTGCCAAAGCTAATATAAATGCAACTGATAACCACAAAAATACTACATTAATGAGGGCAATCGGTACTAACAATATTGACGCAGTAAAAGTGTTAATAGCAAAAGGTGCTAATGTAAACATGCCAAATGATCTAACTAACCCTCCTTTGTTGGTCGCTAGTTATGCAGGACAACTAGAAATTGTACAACTCTTACTAGGAGCCGGGGCTAAGGTAGATGCCACCAATAATCAACTTATTACTCCACTTATGCTAGCTAGCGAAAAAGGTCATTGTTCTATCGTTAGAGCTTTACTGGCTGCCGGTGCCAATGTCAATGCACGGGATATCGCCAAAACAAATCCATTAATGTATGCCGCTACGGGTGGCAATTTGGAAACAGTACAAATTCTTTTAAAAGCAAAGGCTGATGTAAATGCTTCGGATAAAGATCAATTTACTGCGTTAATATATGCTAGCAAAAAAGGGAATTCTCAAGTTGTACAATCTCTCATTAAAGCAGGTGCCGATGTAAATGCAACTGATAAAAATAAAAAAACTGCCAGAGATTATGCCAAACAACGTGATTTCTTTACAATAATGGATATGTTATTGGAAGCTGGCGCAAAACCTTAGTCTAGCATTTATACTTATTATTGACAAAGCCCACTCATTAGAGTGGGTTTTGTTGTTTTAGGGGAAGCAAGCCAACTGCTTTGCTTATCTATACAAAACCTTCTAATTTGATATAATAATTATTAGGGGAAATGGTGCAAAAATATCAAAGTTTGCATAAATTTTTTATGAACGAAACTTTATCTTTAGGTATAGATGTCGGCTCTACTACCGTTAAGGTAGTGATAGTTAATGAAAAAGGGGAAATTTTATTTTCTACTTATCAGCGCCACATGTCCGACGTACGACGTAAAATAATTTCTATCTTAAATGAAGTATCCCAAAAATTCCCAAATAAAATCTTCAAACTGGCATTAACAGGTTCAGGTGCATTATCGTTATGCACACGCCTGAATTTAAGTTTTGTACAAGAAGTTATTGCCTCAAGTTTAAGTATAAAAAATAAAATCCCTAATGCCGATGTAATTATAGAACTTGGCGGGGAAGATGCAAAATTAACTTTCTTAACCAGCGGTATAGACCTCCGCATGAACGAAACTTGCGCCGGCGGAACAGGTGCTTTTATAGACCAAATGGCATCTTTCTTAAACATGGATATCGGCGAAATGGACCGTCTGGCTTTAACTTCAAAAACGATTTACCCGATTGCTTCCCGTTGCGGCGTTTTTGCTAAAACAGATATCGTTCCTTTAATTAATGAAGGTTGTGCGAAAAGTGATATTGCGATGTCCATTATGCAAGCGGTAGTAAACCAATTTATCGGAGGACTTTCACGCGGGCGCGATATTACCGGCACAGTAGTTTTCTTAGGTGGACCTTTGGCATTTATAAAATCTTTAAGAAAATGTTTTATTCATACACTTAAATTAGATGAAGCCCATGCAATACTCCCTGAAAAGGCGGAAATATTTGTTGCACTCGGTGCTGCGTTATATGCCTTAAATTCAGAAGAAAAAGAATATAAATTAAACGATCTTATAAAATCTTTAGAAAATATTGGGGAAGAAAACGATATTCAAAAATTACCGCCACTTTTCAAAAACCAAAAAGAACGTGAAGAATTTTTAGAACGCCACAAAAAAACTAATGTGGAAAAATTCCCCCTAGAAGAATATGAAGGCCCGGCATACTTGGGTATAGACAGCGGTTCCACCACTTTAAAAGCAACCCTTATTGACGATAAAAACCGCCTTTTATATTCCTATTACGGTTCAAATAACGGGGACCCTTTTACCTTAGCCATAAATATTTTAAAAGAAATTTATGCACGCAAAAAACCGGGGCTTGAAATAAAAGCCGCCGCCGCAACAGGTTACGGCAGTGCCTTACTTAAAGCAGGTTTAAAATTAGATATTGATGAAGTTGAAACTGTTGCACACTGCACCGCTTCAACATTTTTTGCGCCTAAGGCAACTTTCGTTTTAGATATCGGCGGGCAAGACATCAAATGTATGTCTTTAAAAAACGGCGTTATTGAACGCATCGGACTAAACGAAGCATGTAGTGCCGGTTGTGGTTCTTTTATTGAAAACTTTGCAAAATCTTTGCACATGAATTTGCCTGATTTTGTTGAAGCCGCTTTAACCGCACAAAACCCTGTGGACCTCGGCACACGTTGTACTGTGTTTATGAACTCAAAAGTAAAACAGGCACAGAAAGAAGGTGCAAAAGTCGGTGATATCGCGGCAGGCTTATCATATTCAGTCATAAAAAATGCTTGCTACAAAGTTATAAAAATACACAATGTTGAAGAACTTGGCGATTGCATTGTCGCACAAGGCGGATCATTTTTAAATGATGCATTATTAAGAGCATTGGAAATACAAGTCGGCAAACCTGTAATACGCCCGGGGCTTTCGGGTTTAATGGGTGCTTTCGGCGCAGCATTACTTGCCAAAAAACGCGGGCCGGAAGACGGTAAAAAAACAAAATTAATTAGTGCGGAAGAAATTACACAACTGAAAACCACTACTAAAAACATACGATGCCAAGGTTGTTCAAACCATTGTATGTTGACTATTACAAATTTTGGCGGTAAACAAAATTTTGTATCAGGTAACCGCTGCGAACGCGGTGCCGGTATGGCAAAAAACCAACACATTAATTTATACAAATACAAATACGACCGCTTGTTTAATTACTATACACCTTTGGCAAAAGAAAAAGCAAAACGCGGAACTGTAGGTATACCCCGTGCATTAGGTATGTTTGAAACCTATCCGCTTTGGTTTACGCTTTTAACCGAACTTGGCTTTAGGGTGGAACTTTCAGCACCATCTTCTAAAAATTTATTTTTCAGCGGTTATAGTTCTATACCTTCCCAAACAGTTTGCTATCCGGCAAAAATTGCACACGGGCATATAATGGACTTAATTAATAAAAAAGTAAATTCTATCTTCTTCCCTTGTTTACCGAAAAGTCAAAAAGAATTTGCTTCCCAAGAAGATTTTTATAATTGCCCTATTGTAACAAGTTACCCGGAATTACTTTCAAAAAATATCAGCGAAGTTATGCAAAGCGGAATTCCATATTATTCGCCGTTTTTACCGTTAGATGAAAAGATTTTACCGCAACGCTTACATAAAATTAAATTATTTAAACGCATTACTTTAAAGACTTTAAAACAAGCCGTAAAAAAAGCATTTGCCGAGCAAAAAAAGTTTAGGGAAGATATTCGCAAAGCAGGGGAAAACGCCCTTAAAGAACTTAAAGAAAAAAATGAGTTCGGCATAGTTTTAACAGGGCATCCTTATCATATTGACCCTGCAATTAACCATGGCATACCCGAACTTGTAAATTCTTGCGGACTTGCGGTTTTAACGGAAGATTCCATATCGCACCTTCATTCAAATTTTGATAAACTTTGGGCACGCGATCAATGGACCTTCCATTCCCGTATGTATCATGCCGGTTCTTATACGGAAAATACCGATAATTTAGCCGTCCTTCAATTAGTTTCCTTCGGTTGCGGTGTTGATGCGATTACCGCCGAGCAACTTGAAGATATTGTTAATTCAAAAGGCCGTTTATACGCACAAATAAAAATTGACGAAGGGGAAAATCTAGGCCCCGCAAAAATACGTATACGCTCTTTGCTTGCCGCGATGCGTGACATGAAACACGATAATATCGTTAAAGAAAAAACTACCCATGCCCCGGCACAATTTACACCGGAAATGAAGAAAACACATACGATTTTAATTCCGCAAATGTCACCAATTCACTTCCAATTCATTGAGGCCATGTTTGAAAGTGAGGGCTACAAAGTTGTACAACTGCCGACGGTTAGTAAAGAAGCAATAGAACTGGGCTTAAAAAATGTAAACAATGACGTTTGCTACCCTGCTATTGTGGTTATCGGGCAAATACTTCAAGCAATTAAAGACGGTAAATTTGATACTCATAAAATTGCTATACTTGTAAGCCAGACAAACGGTGGTTGCCGTGCATCAAATTATGCTGGGCTACTCCGCCGTGCTTTGGCACAATGTAACATGGAATATATTCCGGTTCTAACATTAAACGTTAGCGGAAATACCGCGAATCAAACAGGGTTCTCTTTAGGTTATAAAGTTTTGATACGCGGTTTGATGGTTGCCTGTTACGGCGATGTTTTAATGCAAACCATGTATCGCACACGCCCTTATG